>CAITLX010000938.1 GCA_903893335.1 uncultured delta proteobacterium
CGATCTCCGGGTCTTCTCGCGGCGCATGCCCTTCCCCTCGGTCGAGGCCGACGCGCGCTTCAGCTTCGTCGATCTCGACGCAGGCGAGCTGGCCGATCCGCTGCGCGCGCGCAACTCGGCGCTCGCGCGCGCGCTCGCGGCGTACGCGCCCGACCTGGTGATCGTCGATTTCTTCTGGGCGGCGCTGGCGCACGTGCCGCTCGGCGGCGCCGAGGCCTGGCTGCTGCTGCGCTGGCATCCGACGGGCTGGCTCGGCGGCGCGGGTCGTCGGCTCGACCGGAGCGCGTACCGCCGCGTCATCGCGATCGAGCCGATCGCCGCAGGCGACGACCGCGTCGAGCCCATCGTCTCCGCGAACCCGGAGGAGCTCGTGGCCGCGGACGCGGCGCGCGAGCGCCTCGGCTTCGGCGCGGGCGAGCGCGGCGTGTTGCTCGCCCACACGGGGGCGCCTGGCGAGCGCGAGCGCCTCGGCGCGCTCGCGAGCGAGGTCGGCGCCGGAGGTCGAATCGTGCAGGTCGGGCTCTTCGACGAGGGCGCTCCGTTTCCCCTCGCGCCCTGGCTCGCGGGCGCCGACGTCATCGTGGGAGGCGGTGGCTACAACCTGTTCTGGGAGACGCGCTGGCTCGGCCTCGCGTCGCGCGCGCACCTCGTGCCCTTCGCGCGCGGTGTGGACGACCAGCACGCGCGCCTGCGCGCTTGCGCCGATCACGCGATGCGCGCGAACGGCGCCGATCAGCTCGCGGCGTCGATCGCGCGGGGCTGAAGGCAGCCCGGGTGGGCCACGCAGCCCAGTCTCACGGCAGGATGATGCCCCCCTCGGACACGCGCTCGCCGGGCAATGCCCCGCCGGCGGCCGGGTCGGAGGGGATCGGGACGCTGAGCTGCCCCCCCTGCTGCGAGGCGACGACGGCGAGCGCCTTCTGGAAGAAGCCGCGCAGGAAGGGGATGGCGTGCGGCGGGTCGGTCACCAGGCCGGCGGCGGTGACCGCGCGGGTGATCGCCATCACGTCGGCGGCGCGCTCGCGCCCGGCGCGTGCGAGCACCGAGATGGCGGCGTCGCGCATGCGCGCGACGAGCATCTCGCGGACCTCGGGCCCGAAGAAGCGGTCGGTCGCCGCGTCGAGCTCGGAGGCGACGGCGGCGTCGATGCGCGCCTGGTCGTCGCCGGGCGGGCCACCGAGCGCCTGACCGATCGCGACGAGCAGCTCCTGCACGACGTTGGGGTCGGGCAGCCACGCGCGAAACTCGGGCTCCCCGTGCAGCTGCACCGAGACCGCGAGCGTGGCGAGCGCGTCGCTCTCGCCGAGCTCCGCGTCGTCCACCGGGTGGGGGGGCGCCACGTCGGGCACGGGCGTCAGCAGCGCGGCGGCGCGCTCGAAGCCCATCGGCGGCACCGCGCCGCTCACGGCGTTGCGCTCGCGCGCGCGGGCGACGCGCCAGCGGGCCCACTCGACGCTGACGGGCACGGGGCGAATGCCCGTGCGCTGCGTCGTGCGGTCGAAGGCGTCCTTGAGGTCGCCGCGCGCGAGCTCGGCGCGCTCGAGCGCGAGCACGCCGAGGTGGTCGTTGAGCACGACGTCCACGAGGTGGTAGCGCCCCGCGGGCGTGTGCGAGCCAATGGTGAGCACGAGGCGGCCGCCGGGGTCGGGCGAGAGCATCCAGGCCTCGAACGTCTCGGGCTCGGGCGCGCCGAGCCACGCCGTGTGGCTGCGCTCGGGCAGGGTGACGCCGCGTGCCTTGAGCACCTGCAGCGCGCGCCGCGCCGCCTTGCGAACGGGCGCGGGCAGCGCGTCGTGCGCGGCGGCCTCGGCGATGGCCGCGGCGTTGGGGGCGGCGAGCCAGGCGTCGACGAGCGCGACGGCGCGGTCGCCCGCGTCGGCGAGCGCACCGAGCGCGGTCTCGGCGGTGGCGCTGAGCG
>CAITLX010000939.1 GCA_903893335.1 uncultured delta proteobacterium
GCGCCCCCAAGCGTCAGAGCAGCGAGAGCCGCCCCGCGGCGTGCGACGGGAGCGCCGAGCCGGGCATCGCGGGGAACGCGCCGCCCGGAGGCATCGGCGGGGGAGGCGCCGGCGGCGCGAACGACGGGGGCGGCGCGGGGGCGAACGGCGGCTGCGCCGGACCCTGCTGGGGCGGCCCCTGGAAGCCCGGCGGCCCCTGGGGCGGCGGCGCGCTCTGCCGCATCATCTGGTCGTACGCGGGGCACGCCTTGAAGCGCTCCTCGACCGCCTCGCACGACTCGCCGCCGAGGCGCCGCGACGCGGGCAGCACCGCCGGCACGATGTCGTCCCAGCGCCAGACGAGCCCGACCTGGGCCGCCAGCAAGGTGACCGTCTTCTTCTCGGTGGCCGTCGCGTCGGTGGCGACTTGCAGCGTCGAGAGCATGCCGCCCGCTTGCAGGTCGAGCGAGTCGCTGACGTGCAGCCCGGCGAGGATGCCGGCGCGGAAACCGACGGTGGCCTTCACCTCGATCTCGACGGCGTCGGCGACGATCTGCTGCACGTCGCTCGCGCCGAACGTGATCTGCCCCGTCTGGGGGTCGACGTACTTGACCGCCTGCGCCGCGTCGATCGAGTAGCCCTTGTAGACGGTGTCGAGGTTGATGCTCGGCGCGACCTCGCCCCAGGGCGTGATCGTGATGGCGTTGGCGGGCGACAGCGGCACGCCGACGCCGAGCGTGAGCGGAATGGTGAAGAAGTTCTGCTTGCCGCTGACGAGCATCGTCGGCACCGAGCCGAGGTAGAACGCGAGCGCCGAGCCAGGTACGCCGTCGTCGTAGCGATCGGAGAGCGGAAAGCTGAAGAGCGCGACCGCGCTGCCCGACACGCCGTGCAGGGTCGGCAGGCCGGAGCCCTCGCGGTAGTTCGCGTAGTGCAGACCGAACTGCGAGCTGAGCTTGCCCGACGTCGCGACGAAGTTCGCGTTGTAGCTGAGAAAATCGAGGTGGCCGCCGTCGAACGAGCCGACGGTGCCGTGGAAGACGACGTCGGACGCGCGCGTGTCCCACGTGGACACGGCCGGCGCGTGGGTGCCGGGCTTGGCCTGCGCCGCAGCGGGCGCGAGCGCCGCCGCGAGCGCGAGACCGGCCGCCACGGGATTGCGAAGGAGCGTGCGTCGTGTCGACATGAGAGACCTCCTCTACGAATCAGCCAACCTCTTATCGCGACGCCGCGTCGCGCGGTCAACCACCTCGCGCGCCACCGCTCGAGCGCCGAGCACGTCAAGATTCGCCCCGAGCGAGGCGCCAGGGATTTGACGGGCCGCGCGACGTCGAGCGCCCGACCGGCGCCGTGCGGAGCCGGAACCGGGCCGTCGATGCGACCTCGCGTGTCACCGCGGGACGCGCGACGCAGAACGTGCACGCGCAACCGAGGGCGACGGGCTCGGCACGCTCGCTGCTCAAGGGAAGCGCGGGCACCGCCGACTCCGGGTCGGCGCAGCGCGAGGAGCGGACATGGGACGCTGGGCCATCGAGCCGACGGGACGCGAGCGCATGTTCGATCGCGACGAGATGATCGTGAGCAAGACGGACACGACGGGGCGCATCACGTACGCCAACGAGCCGTTCCTGCGGCTCACCGGATACGCGGAGGACGAGCTGCTCGGCGCCGCGCACAGCCTCGTGCGGCACCCGGACATGCCCCGCGGCGTGTTTCGCTATCTCTGGACGACGGTCGAGGCAGGCCACGAGGTCTTCGCGTTCGTGAAGAACCTCGCGAAGTGCGGCGACCACTACTGGGTGCTCGCGCACGTCACGCCCACGTTCGACGCCACGCACGCGATCGTCGGCTACCACTCGAGCCGACGCTGCCCCGATCGATCGGCGCTCGCCCGCATCGAGCCCCTCTACGCTGCGATGCTCGAGGCCGAGCGAAGCTGCGACGCTGACGCCGACAGCGCCGCGAGGGGCCTCGCGGTCCTCGACGCCGAGATCGCGGGGCTCGGCATGCGCTACGACGAGTTCATCTTCTCGCTGCTCGCGAAGGAGGCCGCGTGAGCGCCGCCCTCTCGAGCGCCGACGCGCTCGCGGCCGACGAGTCCCCCCTCGACGCGCGCCTGCGCCGCGCGAGCGAGGTCTGCCGCCGCGCGGCGCGCGGCGACCTCGAGGCGCGCATCCTCCACATCGCCGACGACGGCGCGCTGTCCGAGCTCGAGCGGTCGGTCAACCACCTGCTCGACCTCACCGACGCGCTCGTGCGCGAGTCGACCGCGACCCTCGAGGCCATCGCGGCCGACCGCTTCCACCGCCGCGTGCTCGAGCATGGGCTCCTCGGATCGTTTCGCGCGGCGGCCCACACCGTCAACCGCGTAGTCGACCAGATGGGCACGCGCTCGCGCGCGCTCGGTCAGATGCAGGAGCAGCGCCTCGAGATGGCGAGCCGCTTCGAGTCGACCGTGCAGCTCGTGGCCGAGTCGGTCGCCGCCGCCTCGACCCAGATGCGCGCGTCGGCGCAGTCGCTCGTCGAGTCCGCCGCCGACACCAAGCGCGAGGTCGAGCAGAGCGCCGAGGCGACGGTCGAGGTGGCGCGCGGCGTCGACGCCGTCGGCGAGGCCTCGCACGAGCTTCGCTCGAAGATCGCCGACATCGCGCGCCAGACCGAGGCGTCATCGCTCGTGGTGCGGCGCGCCGTCGAGCGCGGCGCGCAGACCGCGACATCGATGGCCGGGCTGACCGTGACCGCCGGGAAGATCGGCAGCGTGGTCAAGGTCATCGGCGACGTGGCGGGGCAGACCAACCTGCTCGCGCTGAACGCCGCGATCGAGGCCGCGCACGCCGGCGAGGCCGGCAAGGGCTTCGGCGTCGTGGCCTCCGAGGTGAAATCGCTCGCCCGGCAGACGGCCGCCGCGACCGACGACATCGAGCGGCAGATCACCTCGGTGCAGCGCGCGGCCGCAGACGCGGCGCAGGGGGTCGAGGCGATGGCCTCCACGGTCAACGAGATCGACGGCATCTCGTCGGCCATCAGCGGCGCGGTCGACGCGCAGCAGCGCGTGACCGGCGACATCACGCGGAGCGCCGACGGCGCCCACGCGGCCACCGAGCGCCTCGAGACGAGCACGCGGCGCATCGCGCAGGCGGTCGACCACGCCG
Source organism: uncultured delta proteobacterium (assembly GCA_903893335.1). Taxonomy (GTDB): domain Bacteria; phylum Myxococcota_A; class Polyangia; order Polyangiales; family Polyangiaceae; genus CAITLX01. Next base: position 3,132 of record CAITLX010000939.1, read on the forward strand.
AGTCGGCCACGCGCGATCTCTTCGCGGCCGCCGTCGAGCTGTCGCACCAGTCCGAGGCGCTGCGCGAGGGCGTCGACGAGTTCCTGGCGCGCATCCGCTGTGGTTGATCGGGCACGCGAAGGCGCATCCGGCGCGGTTGATCGGGTACGCGAAGGCGCATCCGGTGCGCCTGAACGACCGCGCGAGGGCGCATCGTTCGACCTACCGTCGCTCGTTACCGTCCAGGCGCTTGCAAGTGCCGAAGCGCTCTGCTAAACCCGGCCCCTCGCTTTCGGAGGACACGCCTCGCTATGCCCACGGATGCCATTCAGTGTAAGCCGCTCGAAGTCGCCGTCGGTGACAAGGGGATCGAGCGCGCGATCAAGCACCTCAAGCGGAAGATGGCCGCCGAGGGCATCCTGCGCGAGCTGAAGCGCCGCCGCCACTACATGAAGCCGTCCGTCAAGCGCCGCAAGAAGGCCAGCGAGGCTGCTCGCCGTCGTCGCAAGCGCGCGAAGATGGAGCTCGGCATCGTCACGACGCCGTAAGTCGACGCCACGCGAACCGCGGTCGTCACGTCGTCGTGGCCCGCTCACGCGGGCGACCCATCCGGCCACTTCGTCGCCGCCGAAGCCTCACGCTTCGCGCGCGACGGACAGGACGTGCACGTCGTAGCGCCCGGCTCGCCCGGCTGCCGCGAGGTGTCGGGCGTCACGGTCTGGACCGTCGGCGGAGGCGATCTGTTCGGATGGCCGGGCATGGTCGCACGGCTGCGCGAGCGACCCGCGCGGCTCGGCCACCTGCCCCCGTTCGCGGCGCGAGCCGCCCATCGGCTGCGCGCGCTCGACGCGTCGCGCGTGGTCGCGCACTTCCTCCTGCCCGCGGGCATCGTCGCGCTCGCCGCGCGCGCGCCGATCGAGCTCGTCGGCCACGGCAGCGACGTGCGCCTGCTCGCGCGCCTGCCCGGCCGCGCGACGCTCGTTCGCGCGTGGCTCGATCGCGGGGCGAGCGTGCGCTTCGTCTCGTCCGCGCTGCTCGATCTGCTCGCCGCGTCGCTCCCCGCCCCGCTCGGCCAGGAGCTGCGTCGCGCTTCGCACGTGGCGCCGCCGCTCGTCGAGGTGCACGACGTCGCCGACCGCGCGCGCGAGCTGCGCAGGCGGGCGCGTCGCGGGCGCGAGCTGTGGGTCTCGGTCGGTCGGCTCGTGCCCGGCAAGCGCGTCGAGCGCGGCATCGCCCTCGCGGCGGCCGCGGGGGCCGATCTCGTCGTCGTGGGCGACGGACCGGAGCGCGCGCGGCTCGAGGCCGTCGCCGCGAGCCGACGCGTGCGCGCGACGTTCGTCGGAAAGGTCGAGCGCCGCGAGGCGCTCGCGTGGATCGCCGCGTCCGATCGCGTCGTGCACACGAGCGCCGCCGAGGGCGCGTCGAGCGTGCTCGCCGAGGCCGCGGCGCTCGGGGTGCCGGTCGTGGGCGCCGAGCGCTGACGCTCGCAGCCGCGACGCGCGGTCAGGCCGGCTTCGGCGTGACGGCGTCGAGGATGCGACCCGCGGCGCGCTCGGCGACGCGCACGCTGTCGGGGATGCCGACGCCGTCGTAGACGTTGCCGACGAGCTCGAGCCCAGGGGTGGCCCCGACCGCTGCCCAGACGCGCTTCATGCGATCGAGGTGACCGACGACGGGCTGGGGGCTCGCCTTGACGTAGCGGTGCACGCGCGTGAAGAGCGGCTCGCCCGTCGCGCCCACGAGCTCGAAGAGGTCGGCGCGCGCGCGCGCGACGAGCTCGGCGTCGTCGAGATCGACCAGGCCCTCGGCGCCCGCTCCGCCGAGGAAGGCGCGCATGAGCACCATCCCGTCGGGGGCGCGGTGCGGCCACTTGCTCGTCACCCACGTGGCGGCGATGACCGAGCGACGCTCGCGACGCGGGACGACGAAGCCGCTCGCGTCGAGCGGGTGGCGAACCTCGTCGCGTCGCATCGCGAAGAAGACGGTGGCCGTCGAGACGTACGGGATGGCGGCGAGGTCCTCGCCGAGCTCACCGGACAGCGGGCCGAGCAGCTCGGCCGCGACGCGCGCCTGCGTGGCCACGACGACGTGGCTCGCCGCGATGCGCTCGCCGCTCGCGGTCTCGACGACCAGGCCGCCGTCGGCGCGCGCGACGCGGGCCACCGGCGACGAGAGGCGCACGACGTCGGGGCCGATCGCCTTCTCGAGCGCGTCGACGAGCTCCATCATGCCGCCGTGCAGCGAGAGGAACATGCCGCGGCTCGCCCCCGGCGAGGCCTTGCGCATCGCAGCGGCCGCGCGGGCTCCGCGAAACAGGCCCCCCGACTTCTCGACCATCTGCAACAGCTGCGGGAACGTCGCGCGCAGGCTGAGCGCGCTGGCGTCGCCCGCGTACACGCCGCCGAGCACGGGCTCGAGCACGACATCGACCATCTCGGTCCCGAGGCGGCCGGCGAGGAAGCCCCCGAGCGACACGTCGCCGTCGCCCGGCAAGCCGCCCGGGAGAAAATCGCGCAGCGCGCGCAGCTTGCCCGCCCACGAGACGAGCGGCGTCTTGATCCAGGTGCCCCAGTCGACGGGGATGCCGAGGAA
>CAITLX010000940.1 GCA_903893335.1 uncultured delta proteobacterium
CGCCCGGGCGGCGCTACGCTGGCCGTGCCGGCACGCAGCGCGAGCGGGTTCGCCAGCCACACCGCCACCGGAGCCGTCCCGCGCGCGGGGGCCTCGGCCGCCGAGTCGCCCGTCGCGGCGACGGCAGGCGAGGGAAGCTCCGTCGAGCAGGCCCTCGCGCAGAGCCAGGAGTTCAACCTCTACTACTTGCAGCTCCAGGAGCAGATGGCCGCCGAGAACCGCTCCTACACCGCCATGTCCAACGTGCTCAAGGCCAGGCACGACACGGTGAAGAACGCGATCGGCAACCTCCGTTGATTTCGTGGCATACTGACGTTCCACGATGACTATCGGTCGTATCGACAAGGGCGTGGGCTCCGTCGGCGGCGTCGGTGACGTCGGCGGCGCCGCCCCCGCGCAGGGAGCAGGCACCGGAGCGACGTTCGCCGTCGATCGTACGGGTGCCGCGGGGGCGCCGACCGCGCTCGACCGGCTGCGCTCGGGCGAGCTGTCGCTCGACGGCTACCTCGACGCGCAGGTCAGCGGCGCCACGGCGCACCTCGAGGGCGCGCTCCCGGCCGAGCAGCTCGAGTTCATCCGCGGCTCGCTGCGCGATCAGCTCGTGAGCGATCCGGCGCTGGTCGACCTCGTGCGCGCGGCGACGGGCAGCGTCCCCTCCGCCGAGCCGTGACCGCGCTCTCGCGGCGCCGCCTGCTCTGGGGCGTCGCCGCTGGCCTGGTCGGGTGTCGTCGCGGCGGCGCGGGCGACGCTCCCGCACCCGTACCCGACGCGGGCGCCCCGGGCGTTGCAGCGTCGTCGGCGCCGCTTGCGCTGGCGCGACCCGCCGCGCGCGTCCGGGTGCACGATCTCGCCTTCGCGCAGTCGTCGCTCGGCGCGACGGCGGCCTCGGTGCTCGAGCTGCGCGGATCGAGCGTCGAGCCGCGGCTCCCGGTGCTGGTCGCGCTGCACGGTCGCGGCGAGTCGCGCCGGGGCGTCGAGGTGGGGGCGCACGCCTGGCAGCGCGACTACGCGCTCGATCGCGCGGCGCTGCGCCTCGCCGAGCCTCCGCTGGTCGAGGCCGACTTCGGGGGCTTCGTCGAGCCGGCGAGGCTGGCGGCGCTCAACGCCTCGCTCGCAGCGCGCCCCTACCGCGGGCTGCTCGTCGCCTGCCCGTGGGTGCCGGACGTGCTCGACGACCGTCGCCGAGCCGACCTCGACGCCTCGCTGCCGTTCGGCGCGTTCGTCGTCGACGAGCTTCTGCCGCGCGTCGTCGCGGAGCTTGCCGCGAGCGGCGAGCGCGCGGCGACGGGGATCGACGGCGTGAGCCTCGGGGGCAGGGTCGCGCTCGTCGTCGGGCTCGCGCACCCGGAGCGGTTCGGCGCGGTCGGGTCGCTGCAAGCCGCGCTGCAAGACGCCGAAGCGCCCGCGCTCGCGCGCAGGGCGGTGGAGGTGATGCGGCGGGCGTTGCTACCGCGGCTGCGCCTGGTGACGAGCGAGCGAGACTTCTTCCGCGGGGCGATCGCCCGGCTCGACGCCGCGCTGACGGCGGCGCGCGTCCCGCACGAGCACCTGCTGGTGCCCGGGCCGCACGACTACGCGTGGAACCGCGGGCCCGGGGCCATCGAGATGCTGCTCTGGCACGATCGCGTGCTGCGCGGCGAGGCGCCCCTCTGAGCGTCGCTTGCCGACGGGGCGTCGCTCGCGCAGCATGACCGGACGAGAGCGATGCGCGAGGTCGTCTTCCGGTCCGGAGAGGCCAGGCTCTCGTCGTCGGCCGCGCTCGGGGTCGCCTCGTTCGTCGTCCGGCGCGGCGCAGTCGGCGGCGCCGCGTGACGCGGCTCGAGGTCATCACGCCGATCGAGGCGTGGGCGAGCCACAAGCCCCGCAAGGCGGCGCGCGCCATCGGCGGCAAGGCGGCGGGCCTCGCGTGGCTCGTCGGGCATGGCTTCGCGGTGCCGCGCGCCTGGGTGATCGACGTCGAGCCGTTTCGCGACGTCGTCGAGGCGGTGCTGCCGCCGGGGCACAGCCCTCGCGCGCTGCTGCGGCTCGGCGACGGCGCGGTGCTGCGCGAGCGCGCCGCCCGCGCGCGCGACCTGCTGCTGGGTGAGCGGCTGGCGCCCGCGCTCGTGGACGACCTCGGCGCGGTGTGGGAGTCGGCCGCGCCCGATGCGCCGTGGGGGCTCGCGGTCCGCTCGAGCCCGACCGGCGAGGACGACGCGCTCGAGATGGCCGGCGTCGGGCTCACGCGGCTCGGCGTGCGCGGCGCGGCCGACCTGGCGGTCGCGGTGCAGCACGCGTGGGCGTCTGCGTTCTCGCCGCGCGCGCTCGCCTACCTCGCGGCGCGGGGCGCGAAGGACCTCGCCGTCGCCGTCGTGCTGCAACGCCTGGTCGTCGCCGAGGCGAGCGGCACGGTCGCGCGGTGCGAGCCCGACGACGTCGCTGCCGCGAGAGGGGCGCGCGGCGACCTCGTGTTGACGGTCGCGCTCGGGCTCGGCGCGCCGGTCGTCGATGGCGTCGTGGCCGAGGACGTCGTGCGCGTCGAGCGCGCGACGGGGCGCGCCACGGCGTACGTCGTTGCCCACAAGCGCTCCGCGTGGGTCGTCGGGCGCGAGGGCCCGGAGGTCGCGGCGACCGCCCCGGCGTCGGCCGCGAGCCCCGCGCTCGACGCGTCGCTCGTCTCGCGGGTGGCCGAGCTCGCGCGCAAGGTCGAGGCGCTGTCGGGGGGAGCGCCGGTCGAGGTCGGCTTCGCGCTCGAGCGCGGCGAGCTTCGCGTGCTGCGCGCGCGGAGCGCGGGAGGCGCGTGGCACCTCGACGGCGGGGACGCGACGACGCTCTGGTCGCGCGCGATGTTCGGCGAGGCGCTGCCTGGCCCGCTCACGCCGCTGACCTGGTCGCTCGCGCGCCCGCTGGCCGAGCGCGGGCTGCGGCGCGCGCTCGCCGCGCTCGGCTGCGCGGTGCCGCGCGACGTGACGCTGGTCTCTGGCCTGCACGGGCGCCTCTACGTCAACGTGAGCGCGCTGGCGCGGGTGGCCGCGCAGCTGCCGGGGCCCGAGCTGGGCGCGCTCGCGGGGCTGTCGGGCGTGGACGACGCGGCGTCGCTCGGCGCGTCGACGGCCGGAGTGTCGCGCGGTCGCGCGTGGGCGCGGCTGCCGCTGAGCCTCGCGCGGCTCGTCGTCGCGCAGACGCGGCTCGAGGGGGAGCAGGCGGCGTTCGAGCGCGAGGCCGAGGAGGCGACGGCGCGCCTGACCGACCTCGACCTCTCCATCCTGCCCGACGACGCGCTCACCACGTCGCTGCGCGACGCGTGCGCGCTGCTCGAGCGCACGAGCACGCTCGGCCTCGCGTGCACGAGCGCTTCGCTCGCGAGCCACGTCGCGCTCCGGTCGCTGCTCGCGCGCTCGTGGCCGGTGGGCGCCGAGCGGCTGGCGCAGGCGCTGGTCGGCGGCATGCGCGATCTCGAGACCGCCGCGCCCGCGGTCGCGCTGGCGCACGTCGCGGCGATCGCGCGGCGCGAGCCCGAGGTGGCGC
>CAITLX010000941.1 GCA_903893335.1 uncultured delta proteobacterium
AGGCGATCGAGGCGAGCATGATCCACAGCGTCGCGGGCCTGCTCTCGCCCGAGCGCGGCCTGCTCGCGGCGCGCCCGTTCCGCGCCCCGCACCACACCGTCAGCGAGGTCGGGCTCGTGGGCGGCGGCGACCCGCCGCGCCCCGGCGAGGTGTCGCTCGCGCACCACGGCGTGCTCTTCCTCGACGAGCTCGCGGAGTTTCGGCGCGGCGCGCTCGAGGCGCTCCGGCAGCCCCTCGAGGACGGCGAGGTCTGCATCGCTCGCGCCCGCGCGCGCGCGACGTTCCCCGCGCGCCCCATCGTGGTGGCCGCGACCAACCCCTGCCCCTGCGGATGGGCGGGCGACCCGAGCGGACGCTGCGCGTGCAGCGCCGACCGCGTGCGCGCGTACCGCGGGCGGCTCTCGGGGCCGCTGCTCGATCGCATCGATCTGCACGTCGCGCTCCCCGCCGTGGACGTCACGTCCCTCGCCGCGCGCGTCGGAGGAGAGCCCTCGGCGGAGGTTCGCGCGCGGGTCGCGCGGGCCCGCGACGTGCAGCGCGCGCGGCACGCCCAGGGGCTCGTGAAGGCGACGACGAACGCCGCGCTCTCGGCCTCCGAGGTCGAGCGCGTGGCGACGCCGGACGACGCAGGCCTGCGCCTCATCGCCTCCGCCGTCGAGCGGCTCGGCCTCTCGGCGCGCGCCTACGGAAAGATCCTGCGCGCGGCGCGCACGATCGCCGACCTCGACGGGCAGACCGCGGTGCGCGCGGCGCACGTCGCCGAGGCGATCCAGGCGCGCCTGCTCGACCGGGCTGTCACCGCTCGCGCCTGAGCGCGCGGCGCGAAGGCGCCCCCCACAGACGTTCCGGCGCACCACGCGCCGGCGCGACCCATGTCCGAAGGAGACCATTCACCATGTTCGATTTGAGCGAGAAGCTGCGGGCCATCAAGACGGTGGTCGCCGGCATCGAGAAGCAGTTCGGCAAGGGCGCCATCATGACGCTCGGCAACGACGAGGAGGGCGAGACCATGGCGGTGATCGGCACCGGTTCGCTCGCGCTCGATCACGCGCTCGGCATCGGGGGCTACCCGCGCGGGCGCATCGTCGAGGTCTACGGCCCCGAGTCCGGGGGCAAGACGACCCTGACGCTGCACGCCATCGCCGAGGCACAGCGCGCCGGGGGCGTCGCGGCGTTCATCGACGCCGAGCACGCGTTCGACGTGCACTACGCGCGCGCGATCGGCGTCGACACCGAGCGGCTGCTCGTGAGCCAGCCCGACACGGGCGAGCAGGCCCTCGAGATCTGCGAGATGTTGACCCGCTCGGGCGCGGTCGACCTCGTCGTCATCGACTCGGTCGCGGCGCTGACGCCGAAGGCCGAGATCGAGGGCGACATGGGCGACCAGCACATGGGCCTGCAGGCGCGGCTGATGAGCCAGGCGCTGCGCAAGCTCACGAGCGTCGCGCACAAGACGGACACGACGATCATCTTCATCAACCAGCTGCGGCAGAAGATCGGCGTCGTGTTCGGCAACCCCGAGACCACCACCGGAGGCAACGCGCTCAAGTTCTACGCGAGCGTGCGGCTCGACGTGCGGCGCATCGGCCAGATCAAGGTCGGCGAGGATCCGATCGGCAACCGCACGCGGGTGAAGGTCGTGAAGAACAAGTGCAGCCCGCCGTTCCAGGAGGCCGAGTTCGAGATCCGCTGGGGCACCGGCATCGACCCGGCCACCGACCTGCTCGACCTCGCCGTCGAGCGGGGCGTGGTCGAGAAGAGCGGCGCGCACCTCACGTTCGCCGGAGAGCACGTCGGCCACGGACGCGAGAAGGCGCGCGAGGCGGTGCTGGCCAACGGCGAGCTGCGCGACGCCCTGCGCGCCGCCGTGCTCGCGGTCGGGCCCCTCGCCCAGCGGCGCGGCGCGATCGGCGAGGCCTGACGAGGCAGAGACGACGGGTCGCGGAGCGGGGCCACCACGGCTCCGCTCCGCGGCCGGGGGGACCTACGCGGACCGCCCGACGAGCGGCACGCGCGCGACCTCGGGGTAGGCGCTGCCCCGCTCGCGCCCGTCGGAGCGCAAGAGCACGATCGCCCCGACCTCCGCGCTCGCCACCTCGTCGCTGCCCTGCGCCGCGAGCGCGCGCGCGATCGCCTCGCGCGGCGCGTGGCGCCCGAGCCGCGCGAGCGTCAGGTGCGGCGAGAACGCGCGCTCCTCGAGCGTGAAGCCCGCCGCGACCAGCGCACGCTGCAGGTCGAGCGCGAGCCGATCGAGCGCCTCGCGCCCCGAGGTCACGCCGAGCCAGACGATGCGCGGCGCCTCGACCGACGGAAACGCGCCGACGCCGCCGAGCCCGAGCCGGAACGGCGCATGAGCGGGCGCGACCTCTGCGGCGCACGCGAGCGCGGCGGCAGCGCGCTCGTCGGGGACGACCCCGAGGAAGGCGAGCGTGACGTGCAGCTCCCCCTCGGCCGACAGCCGCGCGTCGTCGCCGAGTTGCCCCAGCAGAGGGCGCACCGAGCGCGCGACGTCTCGCGCGGCGTCGGCACCGATCTCGACGGCGAAGAAGAGGCGCACCGCTCGCCAGCCTGCTCGCGTCGGCCAGGTGACGCAACCGTCAGGAGCCGCGACCCACGGGAGATTTCCAGCGAGGCGCGAGCCAGGCCTTCATCACGTCGGCGACGAGGCCGAGGTGCGCGCAGTGGTCCGGCTTGTCGTCGCCGGCGTAGCCGCGCACGTGCAGGTTGCCGCGGTCGAATCGCCCGAGCATCCGCAGGCCGAGCACGTCGCGGCGCGACGCGGCGCGCTCGGCGCCGCCGACCTGACCGACGAGCCAGCGCGCCACCTCGGTCGTCGAGGCGTAACCGGGGGGCACGATCGACGAGTGCGACAGGAAGAAGACCCCTTTCCCCCCCACGGCCGCGCGAGCCCGCGCGACGAACGGCGCGAGCCTCGCGCCGTCGACGGCGTGCGCGTCGGCGTCGGTGTAGCCCGCGTGCAGCGAGTCGAGCAGCACCACGGCGTCGACCTTCGCCGCGAGCGGCTGCCTCAGGATCTGCGCGGTGGCTCCGTAGCCCGCGCTCCACGACTCGAGCGCGAGCCTGCGCACGTGCGCATTGGCGCGCCCGCTGCGGCGCCGCATCGCGTCCTCGACGCTCGAGAGCACGCGGGCGAACGCGTCGGGCGACGCGAACGCGGTCTCGTACGCGCCCGAGCCGATGCCCAGGTCGATGCCGACGAGCACGGGGCCGCGCGCGACCTTGACGAACTCCTTGCGCGCGGGCTCGTGGCCATGAAAGTGCACGACGAGGTCGAAGCCGCCGTCGCGCGCGACGCCGCCGCGGTGGGGCGCGATCATCTGCCCGAGCGCGACGGGCTCCCACCGGTCGTACACGCCGAAGCCCGGATCGGGCGTCGCGCAGGGGTTGATCGCGGTCGCCGCGCGGTCGTCGTCGGCGCGGGCCGCGGGCTCCGAGCGCGCCTCGCGGGGCGGCGCGAGCAGCGCGACCGCCGCGACGACGGCGACGGGAGAGGCGAACCGCGCGAGGAACCGCACCGGCGGGATCGTCCCACGCGCGCGCCGATCCGTCGACCCGAGGGGCCCCGCGTCGCGGGGTTGCGCCGCACGGGGCCCGCAGGAAACTTGGGGGAAGCACGCCGCCACCGGCAGCATGACCCGCGACTCCCCCGCCGTGCCGCTCGCATCCCTCTCCGCTCGCCTCCCCGCTGGGCCGCTCCGCGCGCTCGCCGCGGTCTCGCTGCTCGCGTGCGGCAGCGCGCGCCCCCCGCTCGCCGGGGCTGCGCCGGCCCTCTCGGTCGACCTGGCGCCCGTGGCCTCCACCGCGCGGCCCGAGGTCGCGACAGCCGACGGCGCGGGCGACCCCCTCGCGTCCCCGGAGGCGCCGACCAACGTCGTGCTCGTCACCCTCGACGGCGTCCGCTGGCAAGA
>CAITLX010000942.1 GCA_903893335.1 uncultured delta proteobacterium
CGATCTCCGGAGACACCGTGGGCGCCGCCAAGGTGGTGCCGATTCCGGGGTGGAGCAACAGCGTAAGCAAGGTCGACCGGGATGCGACCGGCAACGGATCGGCAGCGGTGTCGCTCGCGTTCGTGCTGCACCACGCGCTGCCCGCCGACCCCGCGCGCGCCATCGCGGGACCGCAGGCGCGCCCGGCCGACGTCGCGCGCATCCGCGCCCAGCTCGGCATCGATCGGCCGCTCGCGGTGCAGTACGCGCTGTTCGCGAGGCGACTCGTGCACCTCGCGTCGCGGCCGGACCCCGAGGCGCACGCGAGCTGCGCCGCGCTCGGCCCGGTGCACGTCGATCTCGGCACGAGCTACCAGAAGCGACGCAGCGTCGCCTCGCTGCTCGCCGAGCGCTTCCCGCGCACGCTGCTGCTCGCGCTCGGCGCGACGCTCGTGCAGGTCTGCCTCGGCGTCGTCGTCGGCGTCGCGATGGCGGTGCGACGCCGCACCGCGTGGGACGCGCTCGCGACGCTCGCGACGCTGGTGGGCATCAGCGCGCCGACGTTCGTCGTGGGGCTCGTGCTGCAGTACGCCCTCGCGTACCGCCTGCGCTGGCTGCCGCTCGACGGCTTCGGGCGCACCGCGGCCGAGCACGCGGCCTGCCTCGTGCTCCCCTCGCTCACGCTCGGGCTGTACGGCGCGGCCTACGCGGCGCGCCTGGTGCGCGACGAGATGACGACCGAGCTGACGCAGGACTACGCGCGCACGGCGCGCGCCAAGGGGGCCTCGACGATGGCCGTGGTCGTGCGCCACGCGCTGCGCAACGCGCTCGTGCCCCTGGTCACGGCCGTCGGGCTCGACTTCGGAGCGCTGGTGGGGGGCGCGATCGTGACCGAGAAGCTGTTCCGGTGGCCGGGGCTCGGTCAGCTCTCGGTCGAGGCCGTCTTCGACCGCGACACGCCCGTCGTGCTCGGCACCGTCATCGTGTCGGCTGCGGCGATCGTGCTCGCCAACCTCGCGACCGACCTCTCGTACGCGTGGCTCGATCCGCGCGTGCGCGACGACCGCTGACACGCGCGTCAGCCCTCCCGGGAAACCGGCGAGCCGAGCGTCGGCCCACAGGACGTCGCGAGCCGAGCGTCAGCGGAGCGCCGAAGCGGCGGCGGCGCGTATGGCGGGAGACGCCGCGTGCGCGGCGAGGTCCTCGGTGACGGCCACGACCTGCGCGCCGCGACCGTTGGCCTTCCACAGCAGCGCGCGCGCGAGACGCGCCGCCTCGCGCGTCGCCACGTCGGCGCCGTGCGAGAGCTGAGCGAGCGCGCCATCGGCGGCGGCGAAGTCCCCCTTCGCCACGGCCACGTCGACCGCGACCCAGGTGCGGCGGGTCACGTCGTTGCCCGGCGGCGGGTCGACCATTCCGGAGAGCCGCGCGAGGCCAGGCCACGCCGCAGCGGCGGACGCCGACGCCGACGCCGCGGCGGAGGCAGCAGCGGGCGCAGCCGCCGACGCCGTGGGCGCAGGCGGAGCGGCGAGGGCCTCGAGGGCCGAGGTGGTCGCGGTTGGCTGCGCCGTCGGCGCGGTGACCGTGGCCGCCGTGGGGTGGGGCCGCAGCGCCGCGTACGCCCCGAGGATGCCGAAGAGGCCGACGAGCCCCAGCACGAGCCGGATGGACACCGCGCGCCGCGCGTCCTGCTCGGGCGTGCGGCCGGGAGGGAGGAGCTCGTCGTCGGCGGCGGCGTCCTGCCACCGCTGCACCTCGAGCGCTTCGCCCTGCGCGAAGAACTGGCCGGAGTCGTCGGGCGAAGGCGCCTTCGCTCGCTCGCGCGCTGCAGCGCCGAGCGGCACCGTGGCGGGCGGAAGGTCCGCCGCGCGCGTCGTCTTGGGCACGAGGGGGATCGCGCCCGTCGCGCCGTCGTCGTCCGGCGCGGGGGGGAGCTTGGCCGTCTCGCGCGGCGGGTTCGGCGCCGGCGCCACCCCCTGCTGCGTGGCGGGCGCCGGCGTGCCGGTCGCCTCCCCCTTCGCGCGGGGGGACTCGGCCCGCGTGACCGGGATGGTCGTCGGCGGAGCCGCAGCGTGCGCGAGCGCCACGCCTGCCTCGGCAGCGAGCGAGGGGAGCGTCGCGGTCTCGGGGCCGAGCACCAGCGTGGAGCCGCCGCCTCGCCGCACGGGGGCCGCGGGGATTCGCTGCGTGACGTCGCGACGGACCGCGGGCTCGACCGCAGCGGGCGCAGCGCCCCGCGTGAGGAGCATCCCCTCACCGTGCAGCCGCGCGATGGCGCCGAGGGTGGAGAGGTCCTCGAACGGCGACGCGTCGATGACGTCGTGCAGCGTCCGCTTGCCGTCGAACAGGCGCAGCAGGCCGTTGATCTCGTCGGGGATCTGGCTGAGGCGCTCGGCGAGCGCGGACTCGGAGACCTCGACGACGCTGCCGAGCGGCGGGAGAAGCTCGACGAGGCGCCCCCACTCGTCGACGCGCCGCATGCCCTCCATGAGCAGCGCCTGCGTCGAGGTGGCGATCGCCTCGCTGCCCTGCACCGGGCCGAAATCGACCTCGAAGGTGCCCTCGTTCCACACGAGCGCGCGGTAGACGGCCTCCTCGCCGCGCAGCCGCCCGACCTCGGCGTCGACGACGCGCCCCTCGCGGAACACGATGCGCGCGCGCGCGGCCTCGTAGGCCATGTGAAGCG
>CAITLX010000943.1 GCA_903893335.1 uncultured delta proteobacterium
CGGCGGCGCGCCCGGCGTCGGCGAGCGCATCGACGAGGTCCCGCAGCGCGCAAGCGTCGCTCGGTAGCGGCGGCGCCGCCTCCAGGGCCGGCTCCACCCCCAAGTCACGCAGGTCCCTCGCGGCCTTCGTGCGCGGCTCGAGTCGCCCATCGCGCGCGAAACGCTCAAGGGCATCCGACGGCGACACTTTGAACGTCCCGCCGCTGCCCGTCGCCGCCCAACGCTCGTACGGTTCGCACACCCAGGGAGCAATCACGAGCGCCGACTCGCGGGCCAACTCGCGTACGAGCGCCTCGACTGACTCGCTGCCTACCACCGGCCTGGGGACCAGATCCGTTGGCATGTCGGCATCGAACGTTCGCGGCAGGAGAGGAATCTGGCGCTCGGTTACGAGAATCGTTGCTGGGACCAGGCCTGCGGCGAGGATCTCCTCTCTGAGTTTCGCTGCCCAGGCGTGGACTTCGTTGATCTTGTCGGACCACTTCGTCGCGTCGACGACGAGGCGAAGCGCGCGTGGACCGGCCGCCTTCAGGATTCCGTCCGCGAGCTTCCCGAGGTCGGCCCGGGCTTCCGCCGGCACGCCCAGTTCATCGAGGAGCAACTTCGTGCGCCTGAGATCCTGGAAGAAGTACTTCACGCCCTCTGGCTTGTTCTTCATGCAACGGCTCAGGCTGCTCTCGACCGTGTCGAAGGGGACGTCCTCTCCGGTCAGAGTCTTCCAGCCTTCGATCCAACCGAGCGCCGCCTCCTTCTGCAGCCGCGGCCCCAGATGCCTCTTCAACTCGTTGCCGAGAGTCGTCATCGTCCCGTCTCCTGGTAGCGTGCCGGATGTTGCCCGCATGCGGACGCTATAGGCGTGAGTACGTGGGTCCGTCAGGGTTCCTCCCTTGCGCTGCAAGTGAATCGCAACTGGAGCGGGTATAGCGCCCCGATTTGCAAGCGCGATGCAACTCGTGCAACCGCTTGAACTTGTGTGAGTCGCCGCTGCCGTGGGGCTGCATACGCGTGGGTTGGTGCCCGTGGGTGCCCCCGCGCCGAAGCGAAGCTTGCCTGCGAAGGCGAAGGCCGGTCGCGGGGCGCGACGGGTGGCCGAAGCTCGGGCGTGACCGGCGACCGGACGCGGCAGCAGGATCGATTTCGATCGTTGTACGGCTTTCGGGTGCGCGTTCTGCTCGTGCGCGGCAAGTCAGTGCTCCCGCTCGGCAGGCACGCCACTCTCGCGCCTTGCGTCCCACCTCGGAGGCGCAGGTCCGTCACACGCGCAAAGCAACGCAAATCATCGCGTGGCGCATGCGGCGGACTCCTACGCGGATCTGTTTCTTGCGAAAAGCGACACCATCGTTTACTTTGCGCAGGCAGCGAGTCCAGACGATGCCCAGCGCCGCCAAGTACATCCTTGAGCTCGCCTCGCACGGCCGGCACCACTTCACCACGGACCAAGCCGTGGCGTCGCTCGGTGGGTCGATCCCCACGGTCCGCGCTGCGTTGCGGCGCCTGAAGGCCAAGGGGGAGATCGCCGACCCGTACCGGGGCTTCCACGTCATCGTGCCGCCCGAGTACCGCCGCCTCGGCTGCCTGCCCGCCGACGAGTTCGTGCCGCAGTTGATGCAGCACCTCGGCGAGACCTACTACGTGGCGCTCCTGAGCGCGGCCGAGCTTCACGGCGCCGCTCATCAGCGCCCCCAGTGCTTCCAGGTCATGGTCAGGGCGAACCGCAGGGCCATCGCGTGCGGTGAGGTGCGGGTGCAGTTCGTGGCGCGCAAGGATCTCGAGCGCACGCCCGTCGTCGAGAAGAACACGCGGCGCGGCACGCTCCGCGTGGCGTCGCCCGAGGCGACCGCCCTCGAGCTCGTGGGCTACGCCGATCAGTGCGGCGGGCTCGACAACGTCGCGTCCGTGCTGGCGGAGCTGGTCGAGGCCATCGAGCCCACGCGGCTGGTTGGCGCAGCCGGTCTCTGCCCGATCGCGTGGGTGCAACGTCTCGGCTATCTGCTGGACGTCGGCGGGCACCACGAGCTCGGCGACGTGCTCGTGCCCCATGTGAAGGAGCACGCTCACGTGGTGGCGCCGCTCGTGCGGGCGAAGACGAAGACAGGTGCCGAGCGCGTCGAGCGATGGAAGCTCGCCGTCAACGCGAGCGTGGAGCCCGACCTGTGATCCCGAAAGACTTCATCACCGAGTGGCGGGACTCCGCCCCGTGGGTAACGGACCGCCAAGTCGAGCAGGACCTCGTCATCTCTCGCGCGCTGGTCGAGCTGTTCTCGCGCGAGACGATCGCGAACGCCGTCGCGTTCCGCGGCGGCACCGCGCTCTACAAGCTCCACTTCCGCCCCGCCGCCCGCTACTCCGAAGACATCGACCTCGTGCAGACCGAGCCCGGCGGGATCGGCCCCGCCCTCGACGCGATCCACGATGCGCTCGACGGCTGGCTGGGCAAGCCCCAGTGGAAGCAGTCCGAAGGACGAGTGACGCTGAGCTACCGCTTCGAGTCCGAGGACGTTCCGCCGGTCCGCTTGAAGCTCAAAGTGGAGATCAACACGCGCGAGCACTTCACCGTCTACGGCCTGAAGAACCACCGCTTCGAGGTCGCCTCACGTTGGTTCTCCGGCGCCGCCGACGCGCGCACCTACGAGCTGGACGAGTTGCTCGGCACGAAGCTCCGAGCCCTCTACCAGCGCAAGAAGGGGCGAGATCTGTTCGACCTCGCGCTCGCGCTGCGACATGGGGGCGTGGCACCCGAGCGCATCGTCGAGGTCTTCGCGCGCTACCTGCACGAGGACGGCGTGCGGGTCACGCGAGCGATGTTCGAGCAGAACCTCGCGGCGAAGAGAGCCGACCCCGTCTTCACCGCGGACATGACGCCGCTGCTGGCGAGCGGTCAGAGTTGGAGCTTCGACGCCGCCTACGATCTCGTGTCGCGCGAGCTCGTCGAGCGGCTTCCCGGTGAGCCCTGGCTGGGAGCCTGAAGGCTCGCTCCCGCTCGCGAGGCCGCTGCCAGCGGCTCCTCCCGACGGGCGACGGCGTGACCACATAGGGGCGTCCGCCCTTGTCCATCCCCGTCCCCAGACGCTGCATCGCGTAGGCGCGAGACGCGGTTCGTGCAGCGGCTACAACCGCTCGACGGCTATCCGGCCGCTGCGGGCTCTCCCTCCGGTATGCCGAGTGGTCCTTGACCCTCGCCTGCCCGCCTGTCGCTCTGCGCAACCTTCAGGAGCATCGCTGGCAAGGCGACGAGCGACACGAGC
>CAITLX010000944.1 GCA_903893335.1 uncultured delta proteobacterium
CCCTACACGACGCTCTTCCGATCTTCGGAGGGCACCTTGCCGAGCGCGGCGCCGAGGTCGATGGGGGCGCCGCGGCCCGTGACCAGGCGCAGCACCGGCGGCACGCGCGTCGCTCGCGTCGTCGTCGAAGGCGGCACGGGGGAGCGCCCGAGCGCGAGGTCGGCGCCGAGACGCTCGCTCGCCTCGCGCGCCGCTGCGCGTCCGAAGGGTCCGGCGAGCAGCCACGCGCCGACGCGCCCGTCGGGAGCGGGCGCGATGCGAACGGGCGAAGCGAGAGCGCCGCGCGACAGCGCGCAGACGAGCAGCAGGGCGCAGAGCCCGGCGGCTGACTTCACGCGCCGAGGGGCGACGCGGTCACGTTCAGCCGTCGAGCGCCTGCGCGAGCATGCGGGTGCCGTCGCGGAACATCGCCTCGACCTTCTTGTGGTCGAGGATGCGCAGCACGTAGCCGTCGCCGAACTTGGTGTGCCGGATCAGCTCACCGAGCTCGAAGGTGGCCGTCGGGCGGTAAGGGCGGAACGAGTTGACCGTGTGCCCGGCGATCGAGCGCTCCCACGTTCGCTCGCGCTCGCGCTCGGCCTGCTGGCGCGCAGTGCCCGGCGAGGTGCGCTTGGGCGTGACGGCTCCCGTCTTGGCCGCGCGGGCGGCTCGCGCCACACGCTCGGCCGGTGCGCTCTTTGGGCGCCGGAAGTTGTGATGGCCCATGCAGGTACGGCACTCGACCTTGGCGATCTTGTCGCC
This sequence comes from uncultured delta proteobacterium, assembly GCA_903893335.1. Lineage (GTDB taxonomy): Bacteria > Myxococcota_A > Polyangia > Polyangiales > Polyangiaceae > CAITLX01. The sequence continues at coordinate 742 of CAITLX010000944.1, forward strand.
GTCGAGGCTGATGACCCGATGGGTGAGGTCCATCCGGCATTTCGTGCAGTAGGCGTCGACTTCGGCGCCCGGCTTCGGTGCCTTCGGCGGCATGCTTGCTCTTCGTCTCCGGGGAGTGAGCGCGCACGTTAGCACGCGCTCGGTGGGATGCTCGTGTCAGTCGCGAGGCTTCGACGGCGTGCGGTCGCTCTTCGGCTCGCGGTGCACGTGTACGGTCGAGCGAACCTCGGGCTTCGGGGTCTTTCCCTCGCCGGGCGAGGCGTCGTTGGGGATGAAGCGGATCTCCGTCTTGACCTCGAACGAGAGCTTGGTGAGCGCGCGCGTGACCTCGTCGGCGACGTTCGTGTGCTCGAGGAAATCGCGGATCTCCTTCGCGACCACGCGGTAGAGGCCGTTCTTCGTCTCGTCGATCTGCACGAAGAGGTAGCTCGCGATCTCCTTGGGCACCTTGAGCTCGGCGACGAGCTGCCGGATGCTCTCGGGCCCCTCGGCGATCTTCTCGACGCCGGACTCGACCGCGCGCTTGAACAGCTCGGACAGGCGGCGCTCGAAGAGCCGCGGGCCGTGCAGCTCCTCTTCGAGCGGCTTGTCGGGGCGGTCGCTCATGCGGGTTCATGGGAAGTACCCCCCGCGCTGCGGTGCGTCAAATGGGGGGAGGGGAGCGAAGCGCTCGGGTCAGGGGAGCTTCCAGACCTCGAGGGCGAAGGGGCCGCCGCCGGCGTGCGCGCGGAGGCGGACCGTGTGCCTGCCGTCCTCGCGGACGCACACGGGCCCCTCGGGCGCGAGCACGGGCCAGCGGTCGTCGCCGTGATCGGCCGCGAGCACGTTGCCCGTCGGCGAGCGAAGCTCGACGTCGAGGTCGGTCTCGCTGCCCTCGGCGATGGCGAACACGCGGAAGCACTGCCCGGCCTTGGCGTCGAAGGCGTGCTCGAAGGGCTCGGGGCTCGCCGTGCCCTCGACGGTGTCGCCGAGCTTGCGCATGCCGTTGGGCGGGCCGCACAGCAGGCCGAGCCGAAGCACGTCGCGGCGCGCGGTGCTCGTGGGGCGGAAGCGGCCGTAGCAGGTGACCCAGGGGCCACCGATGGGCTCCGGTTCGGGATCGGCGGGCTCGGCTGACGCGACGGGCGCCGCAGACGCGGCGGGAGTCGAGGCTCCGGCGGGGCGCGCGGAGGGCGCGGACGACGCGGCGCTGGCCGCCGCGGGCGCAGGAGGCCCCGCGTCGGCGGCGGGGGCGGGTCGCCCTCGGCAACCGGCGATGGCGGCGACGAGCCCGCCGACCAGGAGCGGACGCAGGATCACGACCGCGTCCTACCATGCGGCGGCGCGCCGGCCGATCTTCCGGCGGACGCTCCGCGCCCGAGCTTGACCGAGCCGTGCGCCCCCGCTACCCGACCACAGGTGCCCATGGAACCCTTCGCCGAACGCCGCCGTCTGCTCCTGGAGCGCCTCGACGGCGCCGTCGCCGTCCTCGCGTCGGCGCCCGTGGCGCTGCGCAACAACGACGTCGAGCACGAGTACCGCCAGGACTCGGACCTCTACTACCTGACCGGCTTCGACGAGCCCGAGGCCGTGCTCGTGGTCGCGCCGCGTCACGCCGAGCACCGCTTCGTGCTCTTCGTGCGCCCGCGCGACCCGGAGCGCGAGACGTGGGATGGCGCGCGCGCGGGGGTCGAGGGCGCGGTCGCGCGCTACGGGGCCGACGCGGCGTTTCCGATAGCCGAGCTCGACGCGAAGCTGCCCGACTACCTGTCGGGCCACGAGCGCATGGTCTGCAAGGTGGGCCGCGACGGCGCGTTCGACGCCCACGTGTTCCGCGCGCTCGATCGGGCTCGCGCGCGCGGCCGCAACGGCTCGCCCTGGCCGACCGAGATCGTCGATCCGTCGCGCGTCGTGCACGAGATGCGCCTCGTGAAGTCGGAGGCCGAGCTCGCGACGATGCGCGAGGCGGCGGTCATCACGCGCGAGGGGCACGAGGGGGCGATGCGCCTCGCTGCGCCTGGCATGTACGAGTACGAGGTCGAGGCGCTGCTGCGCGACGTGTTCCGGCGCCGCGGCTGCGAGCGCCACGCGTACGCGCCCATCGTCGGCTCGGGGCCGAACGCGACGGTGCTCCACTACCACTCGAACGACCGCAAGATGGAGGCGGGCGACCTGCTGCTCATCGATGCGGGCTGCGAGCTCAGGTACTACGCGTCGGACGTCACGCGGACCTTCCCGGTGTCGGGCACGTTCTCCCCCGCGCAGCGCGCCATCTACCAGCTCGTGCTCGACGCGGAGCTCGCTTCCATCGACGCCGTGCGCCCGGGCGCCACGGTCGACGACGTGCACGCGCGCAGCGTCGACGTCATCGTCGACGGCCTGCTCGCGCTCGGCCTGCTCGCGGGCGACCGCGAGAAGATCCTCGCCGACCAGCTCTACAAGCGCTTCTTCCTGCACCGCACCAGCCACTGGCTCGGCATGGATGTGCACGACGTCGGCGCCTACCACCTCGGGGGAGAGCCGCGAGCGCTCGCGCCCGGCATGGTGCTCACCGTCGAGCCCGGCATCTACATCTCGCCGGGCGACACCGAGGTGCCCGAGGCGTACCGCGGCATCGGCGTTCGCATCGAGGACGACGTCTGCGTCACCGC
>CAITLX010000945.1 GCA_903893335.1 uncultured delta proteobacterium
CGCCCGGGCGAGGCGACCTTGAGCACGCAGAAGCCGGTCTCCTCGTTCGCGAACGTGACGCGCTCGACGGTGCCCTCGAGCACGTCGGCGGGGGGCGCGGGTCGGCGGTCGTCGTCGCTCACGTCAGGCGAGCTTACCCCAGCGCAGCGTGCGCCGATGCGCCCGCGCCCGGCGCGCGGCGCACCTCGAAGCGGGCGGGGTCGAACCGGCGCGTGCGCGCGCGGTACTCGAAGGTGAAGCCCGGCCAGAGCGTGGTGTTGCGCCCCGCCTCGCTCAGGTACCAGCTGGTGCAGCCCGAGGCCCACACCGCGCGGTCGAGCCGCCGCGCCATCTCGCCGACGAAGGCCTGCTGCGCGTCGCGCCGCACGTCGACGAAGGCGGCGCCGTGCTCGCGCTGCCAGGTGAGGCAGTCCATCACGTACCGGACCTGCGACTCGATCATGTAGACCATCGAGTTGTGGCCCAGCCCGGTGTTGGGCCCCATGAGGAAGAACAGGTTGGGGAAGCCGGCGGTGGTGATGCCGAGGTAGGTCTCGGCGCCCGTCTTCCACGCCTCGCCGAGGTCGGCCCCCTCGCGACCGCGCACGCGGAGCGAGCCGAGCGGCGCCTGCACGGCGAAGCCGGTGGCCCAGAGGATGGCGTCGACCTCGCGCGCCACGCCGTCCTTCGTGACGACGGCGTGGGGCTCGATGCGGTCGATGGCCTCGGTGACGACCTCGACGTTGGGTCGCGCGAGCGTCGGGTACCACTCGTTCGACATGAGGATGCGCTTGCACCCCGGCACGTACGTGGGCGTCACGGCGGCGCGCAGCGCCGGGTCGGCGATGGCCCTCGCGATGGCGCGGCGGCCGAACCAGGCGACGAGCGACATCAGGCGCGGGTCGCCGACGAAGCCGAGCGCGCGCGCCTCGTAGCGCGCGTAGATCGCGGCGCGGTAGGCCTTGCGCAGCAGCGTGGACGCGCCCAGCCAGCGCCGCGCGCGCGCGCCGTAGGCTCGGTCGGGCCTGCCCAGCACCCAGGGGGGCGTGCGCTGGAACAGGTGCAGCGCGGCGACCTGGGGCGCGATCGCGGGCACGAACTGGATGGCGCTGGCGCCCGTGCCGACGACGGCGACGCGCTTGCCGCGGAGATCGTACGCGTGGTTCCAGCGCGCCGAGTGGAACTGCTCGCCGGCGAACGTCGAGGCGCCGGCGATCTTCGGGAGGGTGGGGTTGGACAGGCCGCCGAGACCGGCGACCACGGCGGTGGCGGTCAGCGTCTCGCCTCGGTTCGTGCGCAGCGTCCAGCGCGCGCTCGCCTCGTCGAACGCGGCCTCGACCACCGCGCGGCCGAAGCGCACGAAGGGGCGCACGCCGAACGTGTCGGTGCAACGCTCGAGGTAGGCGCGGATCTCGGGCTGCGGCGCGAAGGCGCGCGACCAGCGCGGCGCCGGCGCGAACGAGAACGAATAGAGGTGCGAGGGCACGTCGCACGCGCACCCGGGGTACGTGTTGTCGCGCCAGGTGCCGCCGATGGCGTCGGCGCGCTCGAGCACGACGAAGTCGCGCCGCCCCGCCTTCAGCAGGGCGATCGCCATCGCGAGCCCCGAGAAGCCCGAGCCGACGATGGCGACCCCGACGCTCGCGGGGAGCGCTCCCCCGTCGTCGCTCGTGGCGCTCACCGTCGCTCCTCGCGGGTTACTCCGCCGGCGCGTCGCTCGTGGTGGCGTCGGAGCCTGCGTCGCTCGTCGTGCCGTCGCAGGCGGCGGGCATCTGCGAGGTGAGGGCGTGGAAGGTCGCCGACAGGCAGACGGCCGGGTCGCCCTTCTCGTCCTTGCAGAGGTACTCGAGGGGCTTGCCGCTGTTGAACGTGATGAGCAGCGAGTTGAGGCTCTGGTAGTTCTTGTTGCAGCCCGCGCACGCGTTGATGTCGTTCGGCGTGCCCTCGCGCTTGAACGTCGGGTCCGGGACGCTGCACTCCTCGGCCATGTGATCGCCGAGCAGCAGACAGGTGCACGTGCCCTCGACCGTCGTCTTGGGGATCGAGCCCTCGGCGAGGGTGCCGTCGGTGATCTCGTCGCAGGTCTCGCTCATGCGACCGCGGAACGCGGCGTTGCGCAGGGCGATGACGTTCGGCGGCGCGAGGACCGGCGCGCAGTTCTTCGGGTTGGCGGGGGTGCCGGCGTAGACGTTGAGCGCGGCCGGGTCGGCCGTGAAGGCGTAGCCGCCGTCGGCCGGCTCGAAGTTGGTGAACTCGCAGCCGTTGCGCAGGAGGCGGACGGTGCTCTTGGTCGACGCCACCGCGCAGGTGTCGCCCTGGCCGTCGGTGCGCGCCCCATTGATGATGTTGAGCGTGACCTCGTCCTCCTTCACGTCCTCCAGCTCGAGGAAGAAGTTGAGCTCGTGGCGCGTGATGTCGGCCAGCCAGATGGGGTTGAGCTGGGGAATGACGCCCGCGTTCTCGTTGCGGTCGATGGCCACGATCTGCAGGCTGTCGAAGCGGAAGACCTGGCCCTTCTTCATGCACCCGCAGACGCCGGCGCTGCCGTCGCCCTGCGCGCCCGGGCCCGCGTCGGCGTAGGGGAGCTTGTTCGGCGTGTTGTCCACGTCGTTCGAGCAGGCGACGAAGGTGAGCGATGCGAGCGCGAAGCGGCCGAGGGTCGCCGTCGTTCGCGCGATGCGGGAGATGGGTTGGATCATCGTTGGGTGCCGTCGGCGATGGTCCGCGAGCGTTCGTGCGCCGTCAAGGTGCTTGGCGAGCGCGAAGGTGCGTGTATGCTCGCGCCGTGCTCGCCCCCCGCGCTCTCCGCTCTCGTTCGACGCTGCAACGTCTCGCCCCGGCGGTGCTCCTCGCCGTGCTGGCGAGCCCGGAGACCGCGCGCGCCGCGGGGCTCGAGGTGCCTGGCAATGGCGCCGCGGCCGTCGGACGCGGCACCGCGTTCGTCGCCGCCGCCGACGACGGGACGGCCATCGCCTACAACCCGGGCGCGCTGACGCGACTGCGCGGCACGACGGTCACCTACTCGCACCAGGTGTTCTGGGAGAACTCGGCGTTCACGCGCGCCCCCACCGCCATCGGGCAGCCGACGGTCGACGGCGCGGGCAACTACGACGCCAACGCCAAGCAGTCCAACTCGACCGCGGCGTTCGTCGCCGGCGGGTTCCTCGCCGCCACCACCGACTTCGGGCTCGACCGCTGGCGCTTCGCCGCGGGCCTCTACGGGCCGTCGGCCTCGGGGCACAAGACGTTCGCCGTGATGGGCGGGCAGCGTTACATGCTGACCGAGCTCGACTCGCTGCTCGTCTACCCGAGCCTCGCGGTCGCCTACGGCGACGCCGACAAGTGGGGCGTCGGCGTCACGCTCCAGGCCGGCGTCATGCCGAAGACGAACATGTCGCTCGTCGTCGACGCGTCCACCGGCAGCAGCGGCAAGTACCCGCTGAGCCCGTACTACGCGGTCAACGACGTCGTCGCGACCATCAAGCTCAAGGACATGACCCCGCGCCCGAGCGCGATCGTGGGCGCCTGGTACCGCGTCACCCCCAACGTCGACGTCGCCGCCTCGGGGCGCGTCATGCCGATGACGTTCCACACCAAGGGCGACGTCTCGATGGGCAACGACGATCCGCGCGTCGGCTCGCAGTTCACGCCCGATCAGCTCTCGGTCAGCAACTCGTCGGCGAAGATGGACATGTCCTTCGCCCCCACCGCCACGCTCGCCGCGCGCTACCGCGGCCTCGACGCCGAGGGCCGCGAGAAGTGGGACGTCGAGGTCGACGCGGTCTGGGAGGGCTGGCACATCATGAAGGACTACGACGTCCAGATGGCCGGCAAGATCAACCTGTTCGGCGGCGACCAGCAGATGCCGAGCGTGGCGCTGCCGAAGCGCTGGCGCGACACCTTCTCGGTGCGCGCCGGCGGCACCGCGCACCTCACCGACGCCTGGAGCCTCTCGGCCGGCGGGTACTGGGAGCAGGGCGCGACGCCGACGGCGTACAGCAACCTCGACTTCCCGAGCTTCGATCGCATCGGCGTCGCCGGCGGCGCGCGCTTCAAGTCGGGCCGCTTCTCCGCGGCGCTCTCGTACGCGCACGTCTTCCAGCAGACGCGCGAGGTGAGCGAGGAGCAGGGCAAGGTCTTCCAGGTCCGCGCGCTCGCGCAGTGCCCCGACGGCTGCAAGGGCTACTCGGGCGTGCCGGCCAACGCGGGCAAGTTCGAGTCGAGCTACGACCTGCTGACGGCGAGCGGCTCGATCGCTTTCTGAGCGGACCGCACCTTCCGCGCCTTCTGGGCGGATCGCACCTTCGGCGCCTTCTGGGCGGACCGCGCCTTCGCGCCTTCTGAGTTCGCGACCTTCGGTCGCCCTCTGAGCGCCGTACGGTTTCAGCCCAGCCCGACGCCGACCGCCAGTCGGTGCACGAGCAGGGCGAGCGCCCAGCCGAGCGCGTAGGTGTAGGCGAGCGTGAACAGCGGCCAGCGCCAGCCGCGCGTCTCGCGGCGTATGACCGCGACGGTGCTCATGCACTGGCAGGCGACGACGAAGAACGCGAGCAGCGCGAGCCCCGTGGCGATGGGGTAGGCCGGGCGCCCGTCGGCGGCTCGCGCGTCGCGCAGGCGCGCCGCGAGCGGCGACGGGTCCTCGGTCGCGTTCTCGAGGCCGAAGATGACGCCGAGCGTGCTCACCATGAGCTCGCGCGCGCCGAACGAGCCGATGAGCCCGACGTTGATGCGCCAGTCGAAGCCGAGCGGGCGCGTGACGGGCTCGAGGCCGCGCCCCACCGCAGCGGCGACGCTGTGCTCGATGTGCTCGCCCGCGCTCGCGCCGACCGCGAAGCGCGCGCCGGGCTGCGGGACGTTGAGCAGGCACCAGAGCACCACCGACGCGACCACGATGGTGCGCCCGACGTCGTGCAGGAAGGTGCGCGCGCTGCGCACGACGACGCGCGCGAGCGTGCGCGGCTCGGGCGCGCGGTAGGCGGGCATCTCGAGCACCATGGGCAGGCCGCGGCCGCGCACGGCCGTGCGCCGGAGCACCGCGGCGGCCACGACGGCGAGCGCGACGCCGGCGAAGTAGAGCCCGACGAAGACGCCCGCGCGAAAGAGCGAGCCCTGCCTCGGAAAGAAGGCCGCGACGAGCAGCGCGTAGGTCGGGATGCGCGCCGAGCAGGTCATCAGCGGCACCACGAGGATGGTCGCGAGGCGCTCGCGCGGGTTGCGCACGATGCGCGTCGCGGTGATGGCCGGGATCGCGCAGGCGTTGCCCATCAGCAGCGGTACGAACGATCGACCGCCGAGGCCAGCGGTGCGCAGCAGCCGATCGACGAGGAACGCCCCGCGCGCGAGGTAGCCCGTGGACTCGAGCAGCTCGATGGCGACGCCGAGCACCACGATCTGCGGCATGAAGCCGAGCACCGTGCCCGCGCCGCCGAGCACGCC
>CAITLX010000946.1 GCA_903893335.1 uncultured delta proteobacterium
CAGAGCGGCACCGAGAGCGCGTCGGAGAGGAACGCCGCGCCCCCCACGTGGTCGATGTGGTGGTGGGTGACGACGATGGCGCGCAGGCGGCGGCCGGCGCGCCGGAGGTCGTCAGCGAACGCGACGAACGCGCGCCGATCGTCGTCGAACGGCGTCGCGGGCTCGACGAGCACGACGTCGCGCTCGCCGAGCGCGAACGCGTTGGTGTGCGTCGCCGGAGGCAGCGTCGGCGTGCGCACGGAGAGCCACGCGACGTCCGGAAGGACGTCGCGCGCCGCCCCCGCCGTCATCGGGCTCAGCGCTCGACGACGAGCGCGACGGCCTCGCCGCCGCCGATGCACAGCGTGGCGAGCCCGCGCTTCGCGCCGCGGTCGGCCATCGCGTAGAGCAGCGTCGTCAGGACGCGCGCGCCGCTCGCGCCGATGGGGTGACCGAGCGCGACGGCGCCGCCGTTGACGTTCACGCGCGCGAGGTCGAGCCCGCACTTCTCGGCGCACGCCATGGTGACGACCGCGAACGCCTCGTTGATCTCGTAGAGATCGATCTGGTCCTTGGTGAGGCCGACCTTGGCCACCGTGCGGTCGATCGCGACCGCTGGCGCGGTGGTGAACCACTCGGGGGCCTGCGCCGCGGCGCCGGAGCCGACGATGCGCGCGAGCGGCGTGAGCTTGTGCTCCTTCACGGCGCGCTCGCTGGCGAGCACGACCGCGGCCGCGCCGTCGTCGATCTTCGACGCGTTGGCGGCGGTGATGGTGCCGTCCTTCTGGAACGCGGGGCGGAGCGTCGTCATCTTCGCCGGGTCGGCGCGCTTCGGCTCGTCGTCCTCGGAGACGGTCACGGTGCCCTTCTTCGAGGCGATCTCCACGGCGGCGATCTCGGCGGCGAACTTGCCGCCCGACTGCGCGGCGATGGCGCGGCGGTAGCTCTCCTTGGCGAAGTCGTCCTGCGCCTCGCGCGAGAGCTTCATCTCCTTGGCGCACAGCTCGCCGGCCACGCCCATGTGGTAATTTTGGTACGGGTCCCACAGGCCGTCGAAGATCATCCCGTCGATCAGCTCGCCGTTGCCCATGCGGTAGCCGCCGCGCGCCTTCTGCAGGTAGTAGGGCACGTTCGACATCGACTCCATGCCGCCCGCGACGACGATGTCGGCGTCGCCGACCGCGATGGTGCGCGCGCCGAGCACCACGGCTTGCAGGCCCGAGCCGCAGACCTTGCTCACGGTCGTGGTCGGCACGGTGTTGGGCAGCCCCGCGAACAGCGAGGCCTGGCGCGCGGGGGCCTGGCCGATGCCGGCGGTCAGCACGTTGCCCATGAACACCTCGGAGACGGCGTCGGGGGCGAGCCCCGCGCGCGCGAGCGCCGCCTTGATGGCGACCGCGCCGAGGCGCGGGGCGGAGAGCTCCGAGAGCGAGCCGAGGAAGGCTCCGATGGGGGTGCGGGCGGCGGCGACGATGTAGACGGGCGGCGTGCTCATGGGCCGCAGGCTAGCGCCGGGCGGCGCGATCGGAAAGTGGGGCCGCGCGTCATTTCGGCGTCCGACGGGGGCGGTGCTAGGGTTCGCCCCTGCTCGGCGCCGCGGAGGCGCCGGCCGTGCGCGCGTGGATACGACCTTCGGCCGCTACCGGCTCCTCGAATCGCTCGGCAAGAGCCGCTTCGCCGAGCGTTTCCGCGCGAAGTCCTTCGGCGTCGAGGGGTTCGAGGCCGTCCTCGCGCTCGACGTCGTCGCGCCCGAGTGGTCGTCGTCGCGCAAGTTCGTCGAGAGCTTCGTGCGCGAGGCGAAGCTCGCGGTGCGCCTCGCGCACGCCAACGTCGTGCAGGTGCACGACGTCGGGCGCGGCGGAGGCGAGGGGGGCGAGTCGTGGTACCTCGCCACCGAGCTGGTCGAGGGGCTCGATCTCCACCGCGTGCTGCTGCGCGCGCGCGCGAGCGGCGTCCGCCTCCCGCCCGAGGGGGCGGCGTACGTCGTGGCCGAGCTCGCCAAGGGGCTCGAGCACGCGCACCGGCGCCGCGACGATCAGCTCCGCCCGCTCGGCATGGTGCACGGCGACGTCGGCCCGAGCGCGGTGATGCTCTCGTGGGAGGGCGCCGTGAAGCTCGGCGAGTTCGGGCTCGCCCGCGCCGCGGCCGAGGGGGCCGGCGGCACGACGACGACGGTCGCGGACGACGTCGCCGCGCTCGGCGCGACGCTCTGGGAGGCGCTCGCGGGCCAGCTGCTTCCGCCCGACGCGCGCCGTGTGGCCGGCGCGCGCGTCCCCTCCATCGAGCGGCTGCGCGACGACCTCTCGCCCGAGCTCGCGGCGCTGGTGGCGCGCGCCCTCGGGGCGGCGGACGAAGCGCGCCTGCCCGACGCCGGCGCGCTGCACGAGGCACTCCTGCCGCACCTCTACGGCCACGGTGGCCGCTTCGGCGCGGCCGAGCTCGCGGCCTGGCTCGCGCCGCTGCGCGGCGTCGCGGGCGCCGAGCCGGCGCGCCCCTCGTTCGTCGCGCACGTCTCGAGCTCGCCGGTCGGGGAGGGCGACCGGCCTCGCTTCGTCGGCCGGCGCGACGAGCTCAAGCAGCTGGGCGAGTGGCTCGCGCTCGCGACGCGCCGAAAGCTCCAGGTCGTCACGCTGCGCGGGCCGGCCGGCATCGGAAAGTCGCGCACGCTCGCCGAGATCGAGCGCCGCCTGCAGAAGAACGACTACGACGTCGCCTGGCGCCTCTCGACCTGCCCGCCGTCGGGCCGGGTCGAGCCGCTCTCGGGGCTCGTCGCGATGCTGCGCGCGCTCGTGACGCCCGACGCGGCCGAGCCCCGCGACGGCGCGCTGGGTCGTCTGCGCGCGACGGGGCTGGCCGAGCCCGCGGTGCTCGCGATCGCGGCGGCGCTCGACGCGGGCGCGGTCGAGCCCTCGCGGCGCCGGCACCTGCGCGACGCGTTCGTGCAGCTCGTCGAGCGGCTCGGCGCGGAGCGCCTGCACGTGCTCGCGTGGGACGCGGCGCAGGCGCTCGACGACGACTCGCGCCGCACGCTCGTCGAGCTCGCGGAGCGCTCGCCGCGCACGCGCGCGGTGCTCTTGCTCGCCACGAGCGACCCCGCGCCGCACGCGCTCGAGTCGCTGCCGGTCCACCACGGGCTCGAGCTCGGCGAGCTCGACGACCGCGACACCGCCCACCTCGTCGCCTCGGTCGCGCGCGCGCGCCACGCGCCCCCCGAGCTGGTCGCCGTGTGCCGCACGCGCGCCGGCGGCAACCCGCGCGCCGTCGAGGAGCTCGTGCGCGAGCTCGAGGCGCGGGGCGCGGTCGTCGTCGAGAACGGCGGCTTCGTCTACGTCGCGCTCGGCTCGCCCACCGGCACCTGACGCGCGACCGATCTCAGTCGGAGGCAGCGAGCTTGCGCTCGATGGCGTCGAGGTGCGCGCGCACCTCGGGATCGGCCTCGCGCTGGCTCTCGATCTTGCGCACGGCGCTCATCACCGTGGTGTGATCGCGGTTGCCGAACGCGCGCCCCAGCTCGGGGAAGCTGCACTTGAGCCGCGACTTGCAGAGGTACATCGCCACGTGCCGCGCGAACGCGACGCTCTTGTGGCGGTCCTTCGACAGCAGCTCGTTCGAGCGCAGGTGGAAGTGGTGGCACACCACGCGCTGGATCTCCTCGACGCTCGGCTGCTGCGCGCGCGTCGACACCACGGCGGCGACCTCGGAGCGCGCCATCGCGAGGGTGAGATCGAGCCCCATGAGCGACGACTTGGCCACGAGGCGGATGAGCGCGCCCTCGAGCTCGCGGATGTTCGACCGCACCGTCTGCGCGAGGTGCAGCGCGACGTCGTCGGGCAGCTCGACGCCCTCGGCGTCGGCCTTCGCGCGCACGATGGCGACGCGCGTCTCGAGCTCCGGCATCTGGATGTCGGCGACGAGCCCCGAGGTGAAGCGCGACACGAGCCGCTGCTCCATGCGCTCGAGCTCCTGCGGGTACTTGTCGCTCGTCACGACGATGGGGCGGTCGAGCGCGTGCAGCGCGTTGAAGACGTGGAAGAACTCCTCCTGCGTCTGCTCGCGGCCGGCCAGCGAGTGGATGTCGTCGACGAGCAGCAGGTCGCACTCCTTGCGGTAGCGCGCGCGAAACTCGTCCATGCGGCGCGCCTGCAGCGAGCCGATGTACTCGTTGGTGAAGAGCTCGGCCGAGACGTACACGATGCGCGCCGCCGGGCGCTCGGAGCGCATGCGGTGGGCGATCGCGTGCATGAGGTGCGTCTTGCCCAGCCCCGTGCCGCCGCAGATGAACAGCGGGTTGTAGCGGCGCCCCGTGCCGCCGCCTGCCGCGACCGCTGCCGCGTGCGCGAGCTGGTTGGAGGGGCCGACGACGAAGTTGGCGAAGGTGTACTTGCCGTTGAAGCCCTCGCTCGAGCGCTCGACGCTGCGCAGCGCAGGGGCGCTTCCGGGCTCGACGGCGCGCACGCGCGGCTCGGGGGCCGAGGCGGGGGCCGCGACCGAGGCCGGCGGAGCGCTCGCCACGGGGCGCTCGAGCTGGGCGTCGAGCCGCCACGCGGGCTGCACCGACCAGCCGGTGCGCGCGCGGATGTGGTCGGTGATGGCCGGCAGGAAGTGATCGCGGACCCAGGCGAGCGTGAACTCGTCGCGCGCGCGCAGCGAGAGCACGCCGTCGGTCAGGTCGTCGAACTGGATGCCCGCGAACCACTGGTCGAAGGTCGCCGGCGAGCGGGAGCGGGTGTGGGCTACCGCCTGCTCCCAGAGGTCACGGACTTCGGTCAAAGAAAACACCATCGCCTTCGCCTCGACACTGCGTCTCGGTCGTTCACAAGTTGTCCACAGCCCTGTGGAGGAAAGTGCGCGGCTCGTACCGACTGCCACCCCGAGGGTAGGCGCCGCCGCTCTCCGTTGCTGCTCCCCCCGCCGCGCCCCAACCACCGGCTCGAACGAGGGAGACGGGAGCTATCACCACCGTTCCGACGACGTCCACGCTCATCTTCACGAACCGTCGTAAGTGCCCGAGTTGCTTGGTGTCTTTCGCGACCGCCGGGAGGCGCACACATCGGCCCCACCGGTCGGCCGTCTCGGCGTTGCGGCTAAGTCGTCAACTTCGCGCCACATTCCGACGACGCCTCGGGGTGGCGTCGCGCGGCGCCTCGTCAACTACGCTCGATCGCCAAGTCAAGCGTCCCCGGGGGGCTGTTTTTGTCGTGGTCGTTTCGCGGCGGGCCCGCGTTTTTGTTGTCCGTTGCGAGGCGCACGCGCTAGCTCACGGCGGGCGCCGAAAGTTTTCGTCGATCGCGCCCCCGCCCGCACGCGACATGCCCCTTCCCCGCACCCTCGCCGTCGCCCCCTTCACGCTCGCCGCCGTGCTGGGGGCGAGCGTGGCGTTCGCCGACGCGAGCCGCCTGCCGGCCGAGGTCGGGTGGAACGGCGGCGACATCGAGACGGCGCGCTCGCTCGCGGTCGGCGGCGCGGTGCGTGCGCTCGGCGGCGGCACGACCTCCCTCTACGCGAACCCCGCCAACCTCGCGCTGCAGCGCGTCTACCACCTCGAGGCGCTCGCCTCGATCGGCGCCGACGCCAGGCGCCAGACGTACGGCGCGGGCGCCGTCGACTCGGTGAGCGGACGGCTCGCGGGCGGCATCGGCGGGCACTACGGCTTCATGGATCCGGACGGCATCGACCGGAAGTGGACCGACCTGCGCCTCGGCCTCGCGTTTCCCTTCTCCGAGAAGCTCTACGCGGGCCTGAGCGGTCGCTACCTCAAGCTCAAGCAGAACGGCACCGGGCCGCTCGGGTCGAGCTACGCGTCGGGCGGCCTCGCCGGCGAGACGATGCTCGAGAGCTTCTCGTTCGACGCGGGCATCACGCTCAAGCCCAACGAGCAGTTCGCCATCGGCGTGCTCGGCCAGAACCTGACCAACCCCGGCACGGGCTTCCAGCCCACGATGCTCGGCGGCGGCATCGGCTGGGGCGGCAGCGATCTGGTGCTCGAGGCCGACGTGCTCGCCGACTTCACGACCTACGCGGACGCCAACGGCAAGTCGCAGGCGAAGATGCGCGCGATGGGCGGCCTCGACTACCTCGCCGGCGACCACTACCCGGTGCGCCTCGGCTACCGCTGGGACCAGGGGCTGCGCACGCACGCGGTGTCGGGCGGCCTCGGCTACGTCGACCCGCAGTTCTCGCTCGAGGTGTCGATGCGCCGCACGGTGTCGGGGCCCGAGACGCTGACGCCGTCGACGACCGTGGTCATCGGGCTGCAGTACTTCCTCGAGTCGAGCGGCATCACGCGCGCGCCGACCGACCTCGAGTGACGCGGCGGCAGCGCGAAGCGCACGCACAGATCGTCGGCGCCTGACCGCTGCGCGAGCGGCGGTGGCACGGACGACCCCGCGCGCGCGCCCTCGCCGGCGACCGCCAGGCTCGCGTCCTCGGTCGCGGGCCCGCACAGGCGAGCCGACACGCGCGCGAGGGCGACGCCGCTCGACGAGCCGACCTCGACCGTTCCGAGCACGAAGGGCCTGCCGGCCGACGCGCCGAGGCGCGCGACGATCTCGCGCGCGCCATCGTCGCCTGCGGCGGGCATCGCGTGCACCTCGCGCACGCGCAGCGTCGCGGCGCCCGAGGCGGCGAGCGCGCGCGAGACCTCGGCAGCGGGCAGGTGCGCGAGCGAGCCGACCATCGTGGCGCGGCCGACGTGGAGCGCCGCGTGCGTCGGGGCGCGGGGCGCGATCTCGTGCGCGACCGGCACGCAGGCGGCGCCGGGGTCGGCCGAGAGGCGGTCGCGTGGGACCTCGCAGAGCCGCGCCTCGAACGCGAGCGGCACGCCGGGCGCGCCCCACGCGATCCAGACGTCGAGGTCCGAGCCGCTCCAGCGGCCTCGCGGGAGCGTGAGGTCGGTCGTGACGACCACGCGGTCGGCGCCGACGTCGAGCGCGACGCGCGCGACGCCGACCGGGCCGGGCAGATCGCGGGGCGGGGGGCGCGCTGGGGGCGTGCGCGCGGCAGGCGCGGGCGCAGGGTGCGCAGGGCGACC
>CAITLX010000947.1 GCA_903893335.1 uncultured delta proteobacterium
CGGGCGCCGTCGTCGGCGTCGTCGCGCTGCCGCTCTCGATGGCGCTGGCCATCGCGACGGGCGTCTCGCCCGAGCACGGGCTCTACACGGCGGTGGTCGCCGGAGGTCTCGTACCGCTGCTCGGCGGCTCGCGCTTCCAGGTCACGGGCCCGACGGCCGCGTTCATCGTCATCCTCGCGCCGATCGTGGGGCGCTTCGGCCTCGAGGGGCTGCTCATCGCGGGGCTGCTCGCCGGCGCGATGCTCGTCGGCATGGGCCTCGCGCGGCTCGGGCGCTTCATCCAGTTCATCCCCCACCCGGTGACCACCGGCTTCACCGCCGGCATCGCGACCGTGATCGCGACGCTGCAGCTGAAAGACGCGTTCGGCCTCACCGTCGGCGCGATGCCCGACGGCTTCCCCGAGAAGGTGGGAGCCCTGTGGCACGCGCGCGCGACCGCGTCGCTCCCCGACGCAGCGGTCGCCGCCGCGACGCTCGCGCTCCTGCTGCTCATCCCGCGCGTGCAGAAGCGCATCCCCGCGCCGCTCATCGCGCTCACGCTCGCCGCGGTGCTGGCCGCCGCCGCGCGCCGCTACTGGCCCGAGGTCGCGGTCGCGACCATCGGCTCGCGCTTCCACTTCACGGTCGACGGCGTCGCGGTGTCGGGCATCCCCCCGGTGCCGCCGCACTTCGCCTGGCCGTGGGGCGCCCACCTCCCGACGCTCGCGCACGTGCGCGAGCTGCTGCCCGCCGCGTTCGCCATCGCCATGCTCGGCGCCATCGAGTCGCTCCTCTCGGCGGTGGTCGCCGACGGCATGGGCGGCACCCGCCACGACTCCAACGCCGAGCTCTTCGCGCTCGGCATCGGCAACCTCGTCGCGCCCTTCTTCGGCGGCATCGCCGCCACCGGCGCGCTCGCGCGCACGGCCACCAACGTCCGCGCAGGGGCTCGCTCGCCGCTCGCAGCGGTGTTCCACGCCGCCGTCGTGCTCGCGTCGATCCTGCTGTTCGCGCCGCTCATCGCCTGGGTGCCGATGGCGTCGCTCGCGGCGCTGCTGCTCGTCGTCGCGTGGAACATGTCCGAGCTGCGCCACTTCGCGCACACCGTCCGCGTCGCGCCGCGCAGCGACGTCATCCTGCTCATCACCTGCTTCGTGCTCACGGTCGTGTTCGACATGGTCATCGCCGTGTCGTTCGGCGTCGTGCTCGCGGCGCTGCTGTTCATGCGGCGCATGGCCGAGACGACGACGTCGCGCATCTTCTCCGAGTCCGCGCACCCCGGCGCGCCTCGCGCCGTGCCCGAGCACGTCGCGCTCTACCAGATCGCCGGGCCGCTCTTCTTCGGCGCCGCGCAGAGCGCCATGAGCGCCATCTCCACGGTCAGCGAGGGCGTGCGCGTCGTCGTGCTCGACCTCGGCGCGGTCCCCGTCATCGACGCGTCGGGGCTCGTCGCGCTCGAGAGCGCGCTCGAGCGTCTGCAGCTCGACCGCAAGTTCGCGATCGTAGCGGGCCCGCTGCCCGAGCCGCGCTCCGTCTTCGAGCGCGCCAACCTCGAGCGCCACCACGACAACATCGTCATCGCGGCCGATCTCGACGAGGCGCTGCGCACCGCCGAGGACCTCGTGCTGCTCAACCCAGGCTGGGCGACCGGCGCGCCCAGCTCACGGCGCGAGGCCTGACGATCATGACCGACGAATCGGCCCGCCCCGAGCTCGACGCCGTGCGCGTGGACGGCGCGGCCCTGCTGCTGCTGCGCCTGCTCGACGTGGGCGAGGGCATCGACCTCGAGCGCGCGCGCGCGGCGCTCGCGACCGGGCGCGGCGCCCGCCGCGCACCC
>CAITLX010000948.1 GCA_903893335.1 uncultured delta proteobacterium
CCGGAGCAGGCTTCGCCTCGACTGCCGCGACAGGCTTCGCCTCGACCACCGGAGCAGGCTTGGGCGCAACGGGTGCTGCGACGACCGCGGGGGCAACCGGCGCCGGTGCGACCACCGGAGCAGGCTTCGCCTCGACAACCGCGGGCTTCGGCGCGACAGGCGCCGCGACGACCGCGGGGGCGACCGGCGCAGGTGCGACCACCGGAGCAGGCTTCGCCTCGACTGCCGCAACCGGCTTCGCCTCGACCGCCGCAGGCTTGGGCGCCGGAGGCAGCGCGTCGAAGATCGACCCGACGCTCGCGGGCGCAGCCGGTGGCGACGACGCGGGGCGCACCGAAGCGGGCGCGGGGGGGGGGGCAGGCGGCGGCGCGGGAACGGCCGCCGGAGCGGGCGTAGGGGCGTCGTCCCAGCCGGAGTCGAGGTCGGGATCGTGCGTGTCGGTGGCCAAGGGGGGGAGAATCGAGCACGGAAGCGCGCCGCTGCGCAATTCCCAAGTGCCGGAGGCCTCGGCTCAGAACTCGGCGGGGTCGGTGTAGGTCCCCATCACCCCACGCAACACGTCGCAGATCTCCTGCTCGGTCGCGTAAGCCTTGGCCGCATCGATGATGGCCGGCACGACGTTCGCCGAGCCTGCCGCCGCGTCGGCGACCCCGCGGAGGGTGGCCTCGACGCGCCCGGCGTCGCGAGCGGCCTTGACGCGCGCGAGGCTCGCGCCCTGCCGACGCTGCACCTCCTCGTCGATGCGCAGCAGCGGGACGCGCGCCGAGGACTCCTGCACGTGCGCGTTGAGGCCCACCATCACCCGCTCGCCGTCCTCGAGCTGGCGCTGGAAACGGTAGCTCGACGCCGCGATCTCGCGCTGCGGGTACCCCTTCTCGATGGCCGTCACCATGCCGCCCATCTCGTCGATGCGCCGGATGGTCGCGAGCGCCTCCTCCTCGAGGCGCGAGGTGAGCCACTCGACGTAGTAGCTGCCGCCGAGCGGGTCGATCGTGTTGGCCACGCCGGTCTCCTCCAGGATGATCTGCTGCGTGCGCAGCGCGATCGTCACGGCCTCCTCGGTCGGCAGGGCGTACGTCTCGTCGAGCGAGTTGGTGTGCAGCGACTGCGTGCCGCCGAGCACGGCGGCCATGGCCTGCAGCGCCACGCGCACCACGTTGTTGTACGGCTGCTGCGCGGTCAGCGAGACGCCCGCGGTCTGCGCGTGCGTGCGCAGCTTCATGCTCTCGGCCTTCTTCGCGCCGTAGCGCTCCTTCATGCAGCGAGCCCACACGCGCCGCGCGGCGCGGAACTTGGCGATCTCCTCGAAGAAGTCGTTGTGCACGTCGAAGAAGAAGCTGAGCCGCGGCGCGAAGTCGTCGACGTCGAGCCCGCGCTCGAGGCAGCTCTCGACGTAGGCGAGCCCGTCGGCGAGCGTGAACGCGAGCTCCTGACCCGCCGTCGCTCCGGCCTCTCGGATGTGGTAGCCGCTGATCGACACGGTGTTCCAGCGCGGCGCCTCGCGCGTGCAGAACTCGATCATGTCGGTGACGATGCGCATCGCGGGGCGCGGCGGCACGAGCCACGCGTGCTGCGCGATGAACTCCTTGAGGCAGTCGTTCTGCACCGTGCCGCCGATGCGGTCGCGCGCGATGCCCCGCTGGTCGGCCAGCGCCACGTAGAAGGCCAGGAGCACGACCGCTGGGCCGTTGATGGGCATCGACGTCGGCACCCCCTCGAGCGGGATGCCGGCGAAGAGCTTGTCCATGTCGTCGAGCGTGTCGATCGCGACGCCGCACATGCCGACCTCGCCGAGCGCTCGCGGCGAGTCCGAGTCGTACCCCATGAGGGTCGGGAAATCGAAGGCGGTCGAGAGCCCCGTCTGCCCCTGCGAGAGCAGGTAGCGGAAGCGCTCGTTGGTCTGCTCGGGCGTGCCGAACCCGGCGAACATGCGCATCGTCCAGGGCTTGCCGCGGTACATCGTCGGCTGCACGCCGCGCGTGAACGGGTACTCGCCGGGCAGGCCGAGGTCGCGCGCGTAGTCCAGGCCCGCGTCGAGCGGCGTCGCGAGCGCGGGCACGTCGCGGTCGCTCCAGGTGACGAGGCGCGCGCGGCGCGGCGGCACCTTGCGCTCGGCGTCGGCCACCGGCCCGGCGTGCCAGCGCGCGACCTCGCGGCGCAGGCGCTCGAGGTCGTCGGCCCCCAGCGCGGGCACCTCGCCCCCCGGAGCGTGGTGGTCGAGGTCGGCGGAGGCGTCTTCGGGGCGAATCACGGCGCGACTCTAGCGCCTCCCGCGGAACGCCGCGACGCCCCCGGGCGCATCGCCGAAGACGCCGTGCATCGACCGCGCGCAGCTTCTGCGCTAGCTTGCGCGCGATAACGGTCGCTGGGGGGAGACCGCCGCAGGACATCTCCGTTGCGCCGTCGGCCTCGACGGCACCGATCGCGGCCCCGGTCGAGAAGCTCGCCTTGGGGCACCAGAAGAAGAGGACGCTCGCGATGAAGACCCCCGACGTACGCCCCGCAAGCGCCACGACCCCGCGCGCAGAGCGCGATGGATCGGCCCCGCACCAGCGCCCCGCGCCCGCGCGCTCGGTGCCGCAGCGCCACGTGCTGCTCATCGAGGACGACGACGTCGCGGGCGAGGCGCTCGCCATCGGGCTCGGAGCGCTCGGCACCGAGTGCACCTGGGTGCGCACGCTCGACGAGGCGCGCCGCGCCCTCGCGAAGCGCACGTACGACGCCGTCGTCACCGACATCGTGCTCGGCCCCGACGGCCGCGCCGGACTCGACCTGGTGGGCGAGCTTCAGCCGACCGGTGCGCCCGTGCTCGTCATCACCGCCTTCGCGGACGTCGAGCGCGTGAAAGAGGCGATGAACCGCGGGGCGTCCTACCTCATCGAGAAGCCGTTCAAGCCCGAGGACCTCAACAAGGTGCTCGAGTCGGTGTGGGAAGAGCCGCGCGGGTTGGTGCACTTCGTCGAGCGCGCGCTCGACCGCGCCGAGCTCACGGCGAAGGAGCGCGACGTCGCCCGGCTGCTGCTCAAGGGGCTCTCCACCAAGGAGATGGCCGGCGTCACGGGCAACACGGAGAAGACCTTGAAGCACCACATCGCTTCGATCTTCCACAAGTTCGACGTCGCGAGCCGCGCCGAGCTCTTTCACTGCATCTTTCCCACCTGAAGCCCGCGGGGGTAGGCTCTCGCTCGCCCATGCCCCGCCTCCGCTACTGGCTCCTCGCTTCCCTCGCGGTCGCCGGCTGCGCGCCGCGCCGCCCTGCCGCACCGACCGCTTCCCCGGCCCCACCAGCGTCGGCGCGCGTGGCGACGTCGGTCACCTGGGAGAGCTGCGACGACGGGTTCGCCGCCACCGGAGAGCCCGCGCGCGATCTCGAGCGACTCGCCCGCGCGTGCGGCGGCGCGCTCGGCCTGCGACCGCTCGCGCCCGCGCGGCGCCACGACCAGGCCGCGAGCGACCCGGTCGATCGCTACGCGTTCGTCTCCCCGGGCGCGGGGCACTGCCACCGCGTGTTCGCCGTCGCCTCGCGCGAGGTCGAGGAGCTCGACCTCATCGTCCGCGATCCGAGCGGCGCGGTCGTCGCGCGCGGCAAGCCCCGCGGCGCCTGGGTCGCCGCGCCGACCTCGTCGTCGCTCTGCCTCGACGTCGGCGGCACCTACACCGTCGAGGTCAGCGTGCAGAAGGGCCAGGGCTCCTACGCCGTGCAGGCCTGGGGCAACTAGCGCGCCTCGCGAGCGGTCCGCTTCGCGTCGACGGGCCGAGTGCCGTCGCCGCCCGCGGGGGCGGGTGGTACACCTCGCAGCACGATGGCCGACCCCACCGACGCCAAGCTCGAGCAGCTACGCGCGCTGCTGCGCCCCCTGGGCTCCCTCCTCGTCTGCTACTCGGGGGGCGTCGACAGCGCGTTCGTCCTCGCCGTGGCCGCAACCACGCCCGGCCTGCGCGCCGTCGGCATGACGGCCGTCTCCCCCTCCCTCGCGCCGCTCGAGCGCGAGGACGCGACCGCCATCGCGGCCGCGATCGGCGCCGACCACCGCTTCGTCGAGTCGCACGAGATCGAGCGGCCCGGCTACGTCGCCAACGGCCCCGACCGCTGCTTCCACTGCAAGAGCGAGCTGTACGACATCGCCCGCGCCAAGGCCGCCGAGTGGGACCTCGCCGCCATCGCGAACGGCACCAACTGCGACGACCTCGGCGACCACCGCCCCGGGCTCGACGCGGCGCGCGAGGCGGGCGTGCTCAGCCCGCTGGTCGCGTGCGGCTTCACCAAGGCCGACGTGCGCGCGGGGGCGCAGCGCATCGGCCTCACGGTGTGGGACAAACCGGCGGCGGCCTGCCTGTCGAGCCGCATCCCGTACGGCACGTCGGTCACCGAGGAGCGCCTCGGCCGGATCGCCGGCTTCGAGGCCGAGCTGCGCGCAGCCGGCTTCCGTCGCGTGCGCGTGCGCTTCCACGAGGCCGTCGCGCGCCTCGAGCTCGACAGCGCCGACTTCCCGCGCGCGCTCGACCAGCGCGACCTGCTGGTCGCCGCGGGCAAGCGCCACGGCTTCACCTACGTCACGCTCGACCTCGCCGGCTACCGCATGGGCAGCCACAACGAGGTGCTCGACGGCCGCTCGCTGCGCCTCGTCTGACCGGACGCGAGCCCCCTTCGCCTGCTCGCCCCTCGCGTCAGTCGCCCGGCAGCGACCCGGCGGGCGGCGGGCTCGACTCGCGCTCGAGGTAGCGGAAGATGGTGCGCGGATCGACGCCGAGGTCGCGCGCCGTCTGCGCGCGGTTGCCGTGGTTGCGCTCGAGCGCGTCGAGCACGTACCGGCGCTGAAACTCCTCCTTCGCCTTCTCGAGCGGCAGCACCGCGGCCTGCGCCTCGGGGCCGAGGTCGAGGTCCTCGGGGCGGATGCGCGTCTCCTCGCAGAGCACGAGCGCCTTCTTGATGCGGTTCTCGAGCTGCCGGATGTTGCCCGGCCACGCGTATTTGCGCATGGCCGCGAGCGCCGCAGGGGTGAAGCCCGTGACGCCGCTCTTCATCTCGTCGGCCGACTTGGTGAGCAGCGCGCGCGCGATGATGACGATGTCGTCACCGCGGTCGCGCAGCGGCGGGAGCCAGAGCCCGACGACGTTGAGCCGGTAGTACAGGTCCTCGCGGAAGGCGCCGCGTCGGATCTCGTCCTCGAGCACGCGGTTGGTCGCGGCGACGACGCGGATGTCGACCTTCTCGGGGCGGCTGTCGCCGACGCGGAAGACGACGCGCTCCTGCAGCGCGCGCAGCAGCTTGACCTGGAGGTTCGGCGGCAGCTCGCCGATCTCGTCGAGGAACAGCGTGCCGCCGTCGGCCGCCTGGAAGCGCCCCGCGCGCGTCGCGACCGCCCCGGTGAAGGCGCCGCGCACATGGCCGAACAGCTCGCTCTCGATGAGGTTCTCGGGGATGGCGCCGCAGTTGATGGTGACGAAGGGGCCCGACGCTCGCGGGCTGCGCCTGTGCAGCTCGCGGGCGATGAGCTCCTTGCCCGTGCCCGTCTCGCCGGTGATGAGCACCGAGATGTCGGTGCCCGCGACCTTCTGCACCTTGCGGAAGACCTCCATCATCGACGGGCAGGCGCCGATGATCTCGCCGAAGCGCTTGTCGGAGAGCTCGCGCGAGAGCTTCGCCTTGTCGGCGCGCAGCGCGTCGAGCAGCATCGCGTTCTGCAGGATGAGCGACGCCTGCGCCGCGTAGATGGTGAGCAGGTCGAGCTGCCGCCGCTCGAACAGGTGCTTGATGCGGTCGTTGCCGAGGTACAGCGCGCCGAGGACCTCGCCCTGCGCGAGCATCGGGGCGCACATCACGCTCGAGAGGCGCAGCGCCATGACGCTCGCGCTCTTTCCGAACGTCGTGTCGGCGAGCGCGTCGGACACGATGACGGGGCGCGCGGTCTCGAACACGCGGCGCGCGATGCTGTCGGACAGCCCGCCCCCCGCCTCGCCGACCGTTCCGGGCGCGACGTTGCGCGCGGCGCGCACGCGCACGTCGTGCTCGGGGCCCGCCTCGCGCGCCTCGCGCAGCAGCACGAGCCCCTTCTCGGCGCCCGTCTGCTCCATCACGTCCTCGAGCATCGTCGCGAGCAGCTCGTCGATCGTCCCCTTCTGCACGAGCTTCTCGCTGAACGCCTGCAGCTTCTGCAGCGCGGCGAGCTCGGTCGAGGCGCCGAGCCCCGACGGGGCGGCGTCGGCGCCGTCGGACTCGCTCCACATCGAGAAGCTCAGCTCGACCGGCCCGAGCGCGAGGCGGTCGCCGTGCGCGAGGCGCGTGCGGCGCTTCTTCTTGCCGTTGACGGCGATGTCGGCCTGGCGGTCCACCTCCTCGAGGTTGAAGTCGCGGCCGTCGAACGCGATCGTCGCGTGCTGGTCGGCGACGCCCGGGCCCGTGAGGACGACGTCGTTGCCGAGCGCGCGGCCGAGCGTCGTGACCGGTTTGTGGATCGCGTAGCTCCGCGGCGCGCCTGCTGCCGCGAAGACCTTGAGCGTCGCCATGCCCCGGCGATGCTAGCACCGGGCCTCAGGCCCGAAGCGTCAGAAGAGCACGCCGGTGATCTGCGCGCCGCCGCCGCCGGGCACCGCCATCGGGCCGATGCCGGTGATCTGCGCGAAGCCGTGCGGGGCGCGGCGATCGTCGGCCGCGTAGGCGTCCTTCCAGTCGGCCGTCAGCACCGCGCCCGCGACGACGCCGAGGGTGGCGGCGGTGCCCTGGAAGATGAGCCCGCGTCGGTACGGGTGGTCGCCGCCGGCGTAGAAGAGGTAGACGGGGGTCGAGACGCCGATGCCGGCGCCGAAGCCGATCCACATCCAGAGCAGCGAGGTGTAGCTCGGCACCCACTGGGTGGACGCCGCCGCCGCGCCGAGCACGGCGACGTTGTAACCGATGATGCCGCCGAGCGCGCCCGCGTCGTTGGAGTCGCCGAACGCGTCCGCGTTGCTCGCGCCGAAGCCGTACATCGAGCCGATGGTGGCGCCCCAGAGCGCGCTGCTGCCGAGCACGAGGCTCGTCTTGGGGGACGGCTCGAGCTCGGTGCCCGCGAAGTAGCCCGCGACGCCGCCGACGGTCGAGCCGATCGCGACCGAGCGCGCCAGCCCGCGGAAGCCCCACGCGTCCGCGTCGCTCGCGCGCGTGAACTGCAAGGTCGAGATCGCGACGCCCTCGCCCGCGCCGATGGTCATGCCCGCGGCGATCGCGGCGGGCACGCCGCGTCGCATCGGCGTCGGGTGGTCGAGGAAGTAGACGCCGATGGGCGCGCCCACGCCGAGCACCGCCGGCGGGATCATCTTGATGCCCGGGTCGCCGATGGTGAACTCGGAGTCGAGCCACACGCCGAGCCCCACGCCGTAGGCCGCCGCGGTGCCGTAGAGCACGCCAAGCTCGAGCGTGCCGGCGTTCGCGCCCGACGCCGCCGGAGGCGGCGCGGCAGCCGGGGGCTGCAGCGCGGGATACGCGTAGCCAGGCTGGGGAGGAGGCGCGCCGTACGGCGGAGGGGCCGGCGCATAGCCGCCCGGCGCGGGGGGCGGAGCACCCCACGCCTGCGCGGCAGCGGCGCCCGGTACGGCGGAGAGAGCGAGGGAGGCGGCGAGCCCCGCGAGGACAGGCGATCGGCGCATCGCTGACGACTACACCTCCCCCCGCGCGGCGACCAGTTTCGCGGGGGGGGGCGTGCCCGGCGCGACCGCCTCGCGCGCCGAGCGCCTCAGAACTCCGCGCGCAGCTCGCGCGTCATGAGGTCGACGACCGCCCGCCGCGCCGGCTTGTCCTCGTAGAGCACGCGGAACACCTCGTGCGTGATGGGCATCTCCACGTCGAGGCGGGCGGCGAGCTCGTGCGCGCTGCGGGCCGTCTTGACCCCCTCGGCCACGTGCCCGAGCCCCGCGAGCACGTCGGCGAGCGTGCGCCCTCGCCCCAGCTCGAAGCCGACGGTGCGGTTGCGCGACAGCTCGCCCGTGCACGTCAGCACGAGGTCGCCCATGCCGGCGAGCCCGGCGAGCGTCGCCGGCTGACCCCCCTTGGCCTGCGCGAGGCGCCCGATCTCGGCGAGGCCGCGCGTGATGAGCGCGGCGCGCGTGTTGTGCCCGAAGCCCAGGCCGTCGCACGCGCCTGCCGCGATCGCGATGACGTTCTTCAGCGCGCCGCCGACCTCCACGCCGACCGCGTCGTCGCTCGTGTAGACGCGCAGCCGATCGCTCGCGAACACGCGCTGCACGGCCAGCGCGCACTGCGCGTCGTCGCTCGCCGCGACGATGGCCGTCGGCAGCCCCGCAGCGACCTCGCGCGCGAAGCTCGGACCCGACAGGTGCACCAGGCGCCGCGCCACGCCGGCGCCCAGGACGTCGGCGAACACCTCGCCCATGAGCATCAGCGAGTCGTTCTCGACGCCCTTGGTCGCGCTGACGAGCGGCACGCCCGCGGGCAGCGACGCGCGCGCGTCGGCGAGCACCCCCCGCAGCGCGTGCGAGGGGACGACCACCAGCACCAGCTCGGCGCCGTCGAGCGCGCCGGCCAGATCGCTCGTCGCGTGCAGCGCGTCGGGCAGGCGCGCCCCAGGGAGGTAGCGCGTGTTCTCGCGGTCGGCCTCGATCTGCGCGGCGTGCTCGTCTCGCCGGCTCCAGAGGCGGACCTCGAGCCCCTTGTCGGCCAGCACCATCGCGAGGGCCGTGCCCCACGCTCCCGACCCGAGCACCGTCGCTCGCTTCATCGCCGCCACCCTAGCAGGGTATGCTCGCGCGCGTGCCGCGCCTCGCCCCCCTGCTCGCCTTCGCCCTCGCCTGCGCCCCCCTCGTCGGCTGCTCCGCCTTCGCCCAGTCGGCGGGGCCACGCGCGCTGTCGATCATGCCGGGGGTCGTCAACCGCGAGGACAACCGCTCGCTGCGCTTCGCGCTGCTCGAGTACGGCCTGCGCGAGGTGTGCACCGAGATGCTCGGCCGCAGCGTGCCCCTCTCCGAGGCCGCCGACCGCCCCCCCGTCGGCCGCTTCTTCCCCCGCACCTGCGAGTCGCACCTGGTCGCCGACGAGAACCAGAAGTCGTTCACCGTGCGCTTCGGCGGGGATGGCTACGCCTGGACGAACCTCACGCTGCGCGTCGGCTTCGAGGCAGCGGCGGTGGTCGAGTACGCGCCCGACTTCCTGCTCGACGGGGGCGCGATGTACGTCTACTTCCGCACGCGGCAGGTGGGCGCCACCAGCTTCCGCCGCAAGCTGGTCGAGAGCACGTTCGCCAGCGTCGCCGCGAACGCCGCCACCGCGCTGCTCGGCATGCAGGACCCCGACCGCACGGGCCAGCGCATCCTCGGCAGCGAGCTCGCGCGCGGCTTCACCGTCATCCGCCAGCCCGACGGGTCGGTGGACTTCGCCGTCGGCATCGTCGAGAAGGGCGCGAAGGCCCAGCGCCCCTACGAGATCCACGGCGAGGGGCGCGTCGTGCTCGCCAACGAGCGCGTGGAGGTCCACGCCAACCAGCGCGAGTTCCTCGGCCCCTTCCGGGTCGACGACAGCGGTCGCGCGCTCTTCCTCACCGCCAGCCTCGACGGCACCGAGGCGGTGGACGTGCTGGTCGTCCCCAAGGAGGCGGGCGACCCGTGGCTCGACTCCTACATCGCGCAGGCGCAGCCCTTCGCCCCCGCGTTCGTGCCCGCGCTCTCCGAGGTGCTCGCGCAGGGGCAGCCCTGGCGCCGCACCATCCCGCTGCCGAAGGGGAGCTACTACGTCGTCATCGACCACACCGCGACCGCCGGGCGCGTCGCGCCCACCGGGGGCGCGCTCGGCGACAAGGCCGCAGCGGTCGCCTACGCGGTCGAGCTCGGCGACGCCCCCTGAGCCGACGCACGGCCGGGGCCCTCGCCTCCCGGGCGAGGACGGCCACCGTGGACCGCGACCGCCGTCGGACGCCCCGGCACCCCGCGGAAGGTGCGCTTCGAGCGGCTCCCCCCTGCCCCGGCGCGCGGGCGCCGCTGCGCTCCGCGGACCTCGACCCGCTCCGGCGCGCGCGCGCCGCGCGCTCACGAGCGCCCTGACGCACCCCGGCGCACGCGAGCGGGCTCGCCTCGAGCCCCTCGACGCCGACCTGCGCCCGCGCGCCGGAGCCCTTCGACCGGCGAGGCGCACGCCGGCGCACGCGAGCCGCGCCCCCGTCGCGCCGCTCGCGGTGCACCGGCGCGCGATCGACCGCGTGGCCGTTGCTCTGCTCGGGCCCCTCGCGTATGACTCGCGGCGGCGCGCGGCGTCGTTCGCTCCTCCTTATCCACACCTCGCCCGACCCTTCGTGACCGACTCGCCCCTCGCTCGCCACGTCTTCCGGGCGGTCTGGTTCGTCGCCGTCCCCATCGGCGCTGCGCTCGCGCTCGTGTGGGCGCTCTCGCGTCCCACCGGCGGCGACGGCGCGGGGCTCTTCGACGCCGTCCGCGCCTTCGCGCGCGACCAGCCGGTGCCGCTCGTCATCCTCTCGTTCACGCTGTTCGAGCTGCTGCTCTGGAGCCAGCGCCACGCGCTCCCGCTCGCCGGAGCGCTCGACGTCGGCGGGCGCCGCGACGTGCCGCTCGGGCTGCGTCGGCGGTTCGAGGAGGCGGGCCACCTGCTCGACGAGTGCGAGCGCATCACCGGCCGCCAGCGCGTGTCGGTCGAGCGCACCCTCGGCGCCGACCAGCAGGCCGAGCTTCGCGAGGCGATGGAAGCGCTGCGCGGCTCGCTCGACGCGGTGCCGTTCGAGGCCGACCGCCTGCGCGCCACCCACGCGCGGCTCGACGCGAAGGCCTCCGAGCTCCTCTCGCGGTGGCGCAAGAGCGAGCTGCGCGAGTACACCGAGTCGATCGGCGCCGCCGTCCTCGTCGCGCTGCTGCTGCGCGCGTTCGTCATCGAGGCGTTCAAGATCCCGAGCGTCTCGATGGTGCCGACGCTGCAGGTCGGCGACCACATCTTCGTCAACAAGCTCTCGTACGGCCCCATGGTGCCCTTCGTGGGCAAGCGCATCCTGCCGCGCATGCCGCCGGCGCACGGCGACGTGATGGTGTTCCAGTACCCGGAGAACCCGGAGCAGGACTTCATCAAGCGGGTCATCGCGCTGCCCGGCGACCACCTCGAGGCGCTCGACGGTCGCCCGATCATCAACGGCTGGCGCCCCCCCGAGTGCAGGGTCGGCACCTACCGCTACAACACCGGCGAGGGCATGTTCGGCGAGCACGTCGGCGAGCTCGTCGTCGAGTACCTCGGCGCCGAGGCCTTCCTCACGTTCTACGAGTCGTCGCGCGGCGACGACGCGCCCTCGACCCGCCACGCCTGCACCGACGACGACCAGTGCGAGGCGGGGCTCGCGTGTCGCGCGCGGCTCTGCGGCTCGGTCCAGGGGCCCTACCAGGTCAAGCCCGGCGAGGTCTGGGTCATGGGCGACAACCGCAACAACAGCCACGACTCGCGCGGCTGGTGGGGCGGACGCGGCGGCGGCGTGCCCTTCGACATGATCAAGGGTCGCGCGCTCGGCGTCTGGCTGAGCTTCCTGCCCGCCGGCGGGTTCGCGTGGGACCGCATCGGGCTCGACGTCATGGGGCGCCCGAAGCTCCCCCCGGCCATGGCGGCGCTCCAGCCCGCCGTCGACCGCTGCTTCGCCGAGCGCCCCCCCGAGAGCGCGACGCGCGTGCCGCGCCCGCGCTGAGCGCGCCCCAGGTTCGCCCGCCTCCACCGAGGCGGGTCTTGTCGCATCACCCACCGCGAAGGAGCCCTCCCATGACGATGCAGCGCCGCACCGCAGCGATCACCGTGACCCTCGCCTTCTCGGCGCTCACCATCGGGGTGGGCTGCAAGCATGACGACAGCGCCGCCCCGGCCGCCGTCGACACCGCCGCCGCGGCCTCTGCCGCCCTCGTCGCTCCGACGCCGGCCACCGCGACCGCTGCGGCCGCCAAGCTCCCCGGCGCGCTGCACAACCTCCAGCTTGCCGCGCAGGCCGCCGCGTCGGCCTCGGCCGCCGCCGCCGCTGCCTCGGCGGCGCGCATGGGCACGGTCGTTCCGACCACGGCGCTCGACGCCG
>CAITLX010000949.1 GCA_903893335.1 uncultured delta proteobacterium
ACGAGCGAGGGGGTGACGTGGCGCGGGTGCGGGCTCGTGTAGCGCAGGCGCGCGAGGGCGGGCACGTCGGCCGCGATGGCGCGCAGCAGGGCCGCGAGCTCGCTCTCGTCGGCGTCGGCGGGGTCGGCCTCGGGCGCGGGGCCGAGCGCGCGCGACGGATCGCGGTAGCTGTTGACCGTCTGGCCGAGCAGCGTGATCTCGCGCGTGCCCGACGCGACCAGGCGCGCCACCTCGGAGACGACCTCGGCGCTCGATCGGTAGCGCTCGGGGCCGCGCGTCGTCGGCACGATGCAGAACGAGCAGCGCTCGTCGCACCCCTTCATGATCGTGACGAACGCCGACGGCGCGGGCGTGCCCGGCGAGGGCTGCGCGGCGAGGAACGTCGGCGCGTCGAGATCGAACACCGTGCGCGCGACCGGCGGCGCGCCCCCGGCGACGTCGGCGAGCAGCCGCGGGAGCTCGGCGAGGTTGTCGGGCCCGACCACCACGTCGATGGAGCGCATGCTGCGGAGCAGCTCGGCGCCCTGCTCCTGCGCCACGCAGCCGACGATCGCGATGAGCATGTCGGGGCGTCGGCGCTTGTCCTGGCTCAGGCGGCCGACGAGGCTGCGGAGCTTCTGCTCGGCCTTCTCGCGCACGCTGCACGTGTTGACGACGACCGCGTCGGCGTCCTGCTCGACGAGCGACTCCGTCCAGCCGGCCGCGCGCAGCACCTCGTGCAGGCGCTCCGAGTCGTGCACGTTCATCTGGCAGCCGAACGTGGTGACGCTGTAGCGGGGCATGGGGCGGGGCGGCGCGCGGGCGCGCGTTCGCCCGGGACGTACGAGGCCCCTGCCCCATCGTCAAGTCGGTCTCCCGAGCGGCGCACGCGAGACGTACTCCCGCCACGCCGCACGTTGTACGCTGCCGCCCTCGAACGCCCCCTGCCCCCAAAGGAGCACGACCCCCATGGCCTCGCCCGTCCAGTTCGACACCCTGGTCGACCTCTTCGAAAAGAGCACCGAGAAGTACGGCCCGCGCGAGCTGTTCGGCACCAAGTCGGGCTCGACCTGGACGTGGACGACGTACGCCCAGGTCCGCAAGCTCGTCGACGACTTCCGCGGCGGGCTCGCGACCCTCGGCGTCGGCCACGGCGACCGCGTCTCGATGGTGTCGAACAACCGCGTCGAGTGGGCCGTCGCGGCGTACGCGACCTACGGCCTCGGCGCGGCGTTCGTGCCCATGTACGAGTCGCAGCACGAGTCGGAGTGGGAGTTCATCCTGCGCGACTGCGGGGCGAAGATCGTCATCGCGGCCAACGAGTCGATCTACGACAAGCTCCTGCCGCTCGTGGGCAAGGTGCCGAGCCTCGAGCACGTCGTGGCGCTGCACGCGCCCGAGGCGCCTCCGTGCTCGTACCGCGAGCTGCTCGCCAAGGGCGCCGCCTCGCCGGTGCCGGCGGTGCACCCCTCGCCCGACGACACCTCGTGCCTCATCTACACCTCGGGCACGACGGGCAACCCCAAGGGGGTCATCCTCTCGCACCGCAACGTGGCGTCGAACATCTCGGCGGTGCACGCGACGTTCCCCTTCTCGGACGGCGACCGCTCGCTGTCCTTCCTGCCCTGGGCGCACTCGTTCGGCCACACCTGCGAGCTGCACTGCATGCTCTCGATGGGCGCGTCGATGGCGATCTGCGACGCCGTCGAGCGCATCATCGAGCAGCTCGCCGAGGTGCAGCCGACGCTGCTGTTCAGCGTGCCGCGCATCTTCAACCGGCTCTACGCGAGCGTGCAGAAGCAGATGGCCGACAAGCCTGCGCCGGTGCGCAAGCTCTTCGAGGCCGGCATGCGCGTCGCCGCGAAGAAGCGCGACGGCAAACCGCTCAGCCTCGGCGAGAGCCTGCTGCTCACGGTCGTCGATCGGGTCGTCTTCTCGAAGATCCGCGCGAAGTTCGGCGGTCGCCTCAAGTACGCCGTGTCGGGCGGCGCGGCGCTCGCGAAGGAGGTCGCCGAGTTCATCGACGGCCTCGGCATCATGGTCTACGAGGGCTACGGCCTCACCGAGACCTCGCCCATCGTCACGGCGAACTACCCGGACCACCGCAAGATCGGCAGCGTCGGCAAGACGATCACCGGCGTGCGCGTCGTCATCGACAAGGTCGCGACGGGCGACGCGAAGCACGGCGAGATCGTCGTGTACGGCCCCAACGTGATGGTCGGCTACCACGACCGCAAGGAGGAGAACGACGCGGTCTTCACCGCGGACGGCGGCTTCCGCACCGGCGACATGGGCTTCGTCGACGACGACGGCTACCTCTTCATCACGGGGCGCATCAAGGAGCAGTACAAGCTCGAGAACGGCAAATACGTCGTCCCCGCGCCGCTCGAGGAGCAGCTCAAGCTCTCGCCCTTCGTCGCCAACGTGATGATCCACGGCGCCAACCGGCCGTACAACGTCGCCGTCGTCGTCGCCGAGATGGACGCGCTCACGCGCTGGGCCGAGGGGGAGAACATCGCCAAGCGCGGCCTCGATCTCCTCAACGACCCGCGCGTCGGCACCCTGCTCAAGCAGGAGATCGAGCGCCACTCGGGCGAGTTCAAGGGCTACGAGAAGGTCCAGCGCTTCACGCTCACCAGCGAGGACTTCACGCAGCACAACGGGATGCTGACGCCGAGCCTCAAGGTCAAGCGGCGCAACGTGCTCGCGCGGTTCGAGGCGGATCTGGATCGGCTCTACACCTGACCGGCGGGCCGACCTCGATCGGCTCAACGGCCGCCCGGCGGGCCGACCTCGATCGGCTCCACGGCGGATGTCGGGCCGACCTCGGCCCCCGGCGCTTTGCCCTCGGGGGCCGACCGGGTAAGAACATCGGCTCCCATGCACGACGCTCCGACGCTCGCGCCCGCACGCCTGTCGCACCTGCGACAGCTCGAGGCCGAGAGCATCCACATCCTCCGAGAGGTGGCCGCCGAGTTCCAGAACCCGGTGATGCTCTATTCCATCGGCAAGGACTCCTCGGTGATGGTCCGCCTCGCCCAGAAGGCGTTCCACCCCGCGCCGCTGCCCTTCCCGCTGCTGCACGTCGACACGACGTGGAAGTTCCGCGACATGTACGCGTTTCGCGACCGCTTCTGCGCCGAGAGCGGGCTCGATCTGCGCATCCACGTCAACCGCGAGGGGCTCGCGCAGGCGATCAACCCCTTCGATCACGGCAGCCAGAAATACACGACCGTGATGAAGACCCACGCGCTGCTCCAGGCGCTCGCGGCCGGGGGCTACGACGCGGCCTTCGGCGGCGCGCGGCGCGACGAGGAGAAGTCGCGCGCGAAGGAGCGCATCTACTCGTTCCGCGACGAGCAGGGGCAGTGGGACCCGAAGAACCAGCGCCCCGAGCTCTGGAGCCTGTTCAACGGCAAGGTCGATCGCGGCCAGAGCATCCGCGTCTTCCCCCTGTCGAACTGGACGGAGCTCGACGTCTGGCAATACGTGCTGCTCGAGGCCATCCCCATCGTGCCGCTGTACTTCGCCGCCGAGCGCCCGGTCGTCCGGCGCGACGGCGCGTGGATCATGGTCGACGACGAGCGCATGCGGCTGTTGCCCGGCGAGCGCCCCGAGCTGCGCCGCGTCCGCTTCCGCACGCTCGGGTGCTACCCGCTCTCGGGCGCGATCGAGAGCGACGCGACGACGCTGCCCGCGATCATCCGCGAGATGCTGCTCGCGCGCAGCAGCGAGCGCGAGGGGCGCCTCATCGACCACGACGAGGAGGGCTCGATGGAGCTGAAGAAGCGCGAGGGGTACTTCTGATGCGCGACGCCGCCGAGGCCGCGATCCGCGACGACATCGAGGGCTACCTCGCCAGCCACGAGCAGAAGGAGCTCGTGCGCTTCACCACCGTCGGCTCGGTCGACGACGGCAAGTCGACGCTCATCGGGCGGCTGCTGCACGACACGTTCGGCATCTTCGACGACCAGCTCGCCGCGGTGAAGCGCGCGTCGGCCAAGAACGCCGAGGAGATCGACTTCTCGCTCTTCACCGACGGCCTCAAGGCCGAGCGCGAGCAGGGCATCACGATCGACGTCGCGTACCGCTACTTCTCCACCGACAAGCGCAAATTCATCATCGCCGACACGCCCGGCCACGTGCAGTACACGCGCAACATGGCCACCGGCGCGTCCACCGCCGACGTCGCCGTCATCCTGCTCGACGCGCGCCTCGGCGTGCTGCCGCAGAGCCGCCGGCACGCGTACATCGCGTCGCTGCTCGGCATCCCCGAGCTGGCCGTGGCCGTGAACAAGATGGATCTCGTGGGCGAGTCGCAGGCGCGCTTCGACGAGCTCGTCGCCGAGTTCGGGGCCTTCGCCGCGCCGCTCGGCTTCCGCGGCGTGACGTTCCTGCCCGTCAGCGCGAAGCGAGGCGACAACGTCGTCGCACGCAGCGAGCGCATGCCCTGGTACACGGGGCCGACGCTGCTCGAGTACCTCGAGGTCGTGCCGGTCGCGCGCGACACCTCGCGCGAGCCCTGGCGCCTGCCGGTGCAGCTCGTGCTCCGCCCGCACCTCGACTACCGCGCCTTCGCCGGGCAGATCGCCTCGGGCGTCGTGCGCCCCGGCGACGAGATCGTCGTGCTCCCCTCCGGGCGCCGCACCCGCGTGCGCGCCATCGACACGTGGGAGGGGGAGCTCGTCCAGGCGTCCGCGCCGCAGTCGGTGGCGCTCCGGCTCACCGACGAGGTCGACGTCAGCCGCGGCGACATGCTCGTGCGCCCCGACGAGCTGCCGCGCGTGGCGCGGCGCTTCGAGGCCATGCTCGTCTGGATGAGCGAGCAGGCGCTCGACCCGGCGCGCAAGCTCCTGCTCAAGCACACGACGCGCACCGTCCCGGCGCGCCTCGAGCGCATCGTGCACCGCGTCGATCTCGATACGCTCGGCGACGCCCCGGCCGCCGCGCTCGCGCTCAACGACATCGCGCGGGTCGAGCTCTCGCTCAGCCGCCCGATCTTCTGCGACCCGTACCGCGACAACCGCACCACGGGCGCCTTCATCCTCATCGACGCGCTGACCAACGACACGGTGGCGGCCGGGATGATCGTCTCGTTCGGCGGCGACTCCGGCGGCGCCGGCGCGGGCCCCGTCACCGCGAGCGAGCGGCGCGAGCGCATGGGGCAGCGGGGCGCGGCGCGGGCCGTGGCGACGCGAGCCGAGGCCGAGTCGGTCGAGCGCGCCCTGTTCCAGGAGGGCTGGCTGGTCGTCGCGCTCGACGCCCTGGCGCTGCCGCCCGCCGAGGCGCGCGGCCAGGTCGAGGGCCTCGTCGCGGCGGGGCTGGCGGTCGTCGTCGCCACCGGTGCCCCCGAGGGCCTCGGGCTCGAGGCTGGCGGGGACGCCGCGGCCAAGCTCCGCGAGGCCTGCCGGGTCGATGGTCGGATGGGCGGTTCTTGACGATTCCGATGTAGGAATCTAAGAACAACCCCGTGAAGCTCTCGAGCAAGGGCCGCTACGGCGTGCGCGCGCTCTTCGACATCGCGTTCCACAACGACGGTCGACCGACGCAGATCCGCGAGATCTCCGAGCGGGAGTCCATCCCGCCGCGGTTCCTCGAGCAGATCTTCCAGGACCTCAAGCGCGCCGGGCTCGTCGGCTCGAAGCGGGGGCCGCGCGGCGGCTACCACCTCGCCCGCCCCCCGGCGGAGATTCGCCTCGGAGACATCGTGCGCGCCCTCGAGGGCCCGGTCGCCATCGCAGGCAGCGACGAGCGCCCGGTCGGGGACGACCACGCGCTCGACGCCCGCGACGTCACCGACTCGGTGTTCCGCGACCTCTCGGCGCGCATCGAGGGGTGCTTCGACGAGGTCACCATCGCCGACCTCTGCCAGCGCGGCGAGACCCTGGGGCTGCGCCGTCGCTCGCGCGAGCGGCAGGCGTACGTCATCTGAGCCGACCCATGCCGCTCCCCCCCCTCCCCGCGCATCCGCACGTGTACGCACACGTGCTCGAGCTGGTCGGCGACACGCCGCTCGTCGCGCTGACGCGCCTCGACGCCGACGTGCCGCGCGCCCGCGTCTACGCGAAGGCCGAGACGCTCAACCCCGGCGGCTCGGTGAAGGACCGCATCTGCCTGGCGATCCTCGAGGCCGCCGAGCAGTCGGGCGCGCTCCGGCCCGGCGGCGTCGTCATCGAGCCGACGAGCGGCAACACCGGCATCGGCCTCGCGCTGGTGTGCGCCGAGAAGGGGTACCGCTGCATCCTGACCTTGCCCGCGAGCATGACGCTCGAGCGCCGTCAGCTGCTCGAGGCGTTCGGCGCCGAGGTCGTGCTCACCGACCCCGAGCGCCAGATGGAAGGGGCGATGGAGCGCGCGCGCCAGCTCGCCGCCGAGACGCCCGGGGCCTTCGTCCCGTCGCAGTTCGACAACGCGCACAACCCGCGCGTGCACCGCGCGACCACGGCGCGCGAGATCCTGCACGCCATGCGCGACCTCTCGATCGACGCCTTCATCGCGGGCGTCGGCACCGGCGGCACGGTGTCGGGCGTCGGCGCCGCGCTGCGCGCCGAGCGCTCGGAGTGTCGCGTCGTCGCGGTCGAGCCCGAGGCGTGCGCGACGCTGTCGCGGGGCGAGCGCGGGCCCACCAAGATCCAGGGGCTCGGCGCGGGCTTCGTCCCGGCCAACTACGACGCGAGCGTCGTGCACGAGGTGCGCACCATCGGCGACCGCGAGGCGTACGACACCAAGACCGCCCTCGCGCGGCGCGAGGGGCTGCTGGTCGGCATCAGCGCGGGCGCCGCCGTGCGCGCGGCGCTCGACGTCGCGCGCGAGCTCGGCCCGGGCAAGAACGTCGTCACCGTGCTCCCCGACACGGGCGAGCGCTACTTCAGCCTCGATGAACACTTCGCCTGACCCTCGCCCGCTCGCCTCGCGACGCGCGCTGATCGTGGGCGTCGGCGGCGTCGGCGCGCCCGCCGCCCTCGCGCTCGCCGAGGCCGGCGTGGGCGCGCTCGTGCTCGCCGACGACGACGTGGTCGAGGCGAGCAACCTGCACAGGCAGATCCTGTTCTCGCCGAGCGACGTGGGGCGCTCGAAGCTCGAGGCCACGCGCGACGCGCTGCGCGCGCGCGCGCCGCGCACCGCCGTCGAGCTCCGCGCGACGCGCGCCACTCCTGCGACGGTCGCGGCGCTCGTGCGCGACGCGCACGTCGTCATCGACGCGACCGACAACTTCGCGACGCGCTTCCTGCTCGCCGACGCTTGCCACCTCGCCGGCGTCGCCATCGTGCACGCCGCCGCGGTCGCCTGGCGCGCGACCGTGCTCGCCGTGCGCCCGCGCGGAGCCCCCTGCTACCGCTGCTTGTTCGAGGACCTCCCCGCGGGCCCCGCCCCCGACTGCGCGAGCGCCGGCATCGTCGGGCCCGTGTGCGGCGTCGCCGGCGCCGTCGCCGCCGAGATGGCCCTCGACCTCGCCACCGGCGCCGAGCGCCTCGCCGGCCACGTCGCGACCTACGACGGCAGGAGCGACGCGCTCCGCCTCGTGGCGGCCCACGCGCGCGCCGCGTGCTGCCTGTGCGGCACCAACCCCACGCTCGTCGGCCTCGACGAGCAGCGTTACCTCGCCACCCACGCCTGCGGCGGCGACGCCGCCTGAACCACGACCACGCACGGAGTCCACCGTCATGAACGTCACCGTCCGCATCCCCAC
>CAITLX010000950.1 GCA_903893335.1 uncultured delta proteobacterium
CGTCGGCGACGACGACCGAGGCGCCCGCGAGCGTCGCGCGGCGCGCGGCGTCGACCTTGCTCACCATGCCGCCGGTGCCGACGCCCGAGGAGGTGCCACCGGCGAGCGGGCGGGCCTCGCGCTGGAGGTCGCGCACGAGCGG
The DNA here is from genome assembly GCA_903893335.1 of uncultured delta proteobacterium. GTDB lineage: Bacteria > Myxococcota_A > Polyangia > Polyangiales > Polyangiaceae > CAITLX01. The sequence continues at coordinate 143 of CAITLX010000950.1, forward strand.
CACGCGCGCGCCGGCGCGGTCGAGCAGACCGGGCACGTCGGAGAGCAGCACGAGGAGATCGGCGTCGACGAGCGGCACGACGAGCGACGCGAGCAGATCGTTGTCGCCGAAGCGGATCTCGTCGGTGGCGACGGTGTCGTTCTCGTTGATGATGGGCACGACCCGCGCGTCGAGCAGCGCGGCGAGCGCGTCGCGCGCGTTGTTCGAGCGCACCCGATCGGCGAGGTCGGCGTGCGTCAGCAACACCTGCGCGACCGCGAGGTCGTGCGCGGCGAAGGCCTGCTCGTAGCGGTGCATGAGCACGCTCTGCCCCACCGCGGCGGCCGCCTGCAGCTTGGCCATCTCCTTGGGGCGCGCGCTCAGGCCGAGGCGGCGCATCCCGAGCGCGATGGCGCCGCTCGACACGAGCACGACCTGCTTGCCCGCCGCGTGCGCGGCGGCCACGGCGCCCGCGAGACGCTCGTACACCGCGCGATCGCTCGCGAGCGTCTTGGAGCCGATCTTCACGACGACTCGCCGCGCGCGCGACACCGCGCGGCGAGCCTCGCGCTCGGTCGCCGGCTCAGCCATCGCGGCCCAGCCCTGCGCGCGCGGCGACCGCGTCGAACGCGGCCTCGAGCCGGCGTCGCGCGTGCGACGGCACGCTCGCGACCGCGAGCAGCACGGTGTCGGTGAGGCGCGTCGCGTCGTCGCGCAGGTCCTCGGGGGCCTCGGCCTGCGCCGGGGCCGCGGGGACGTCGAGCGAGGGCGAGAGCGCCCGGGCGACGGCGGCGTCGATGGCCGAGCGCACGCGCTTGGCCTCGACGGCGTCGACGCGCACGAGTCCGACCGCGCGGACGTTCGCGAAGTAGTGGTCGAGCAGCAGGCCGAGCGACGCGACCTCGCCCCACGCGGCGAGCGGCGGGAGCACGCCGAGCGCGCCGAGGCGGCCGACGATGCGGCGCACGGCGAAGAACACGGTGGAGAGCAGCGCGCCGCGCGGGGTGCCCTCGGGGGGATCGGCGAGCGCCGCGCGCGCCTCGTCGGTGAGGCTCAGTCCGTGGCGCGAGGCGACCTCGTGCACGACGACGCCCCGGACGCGGCGCAGCAGCGCCGCGGGCACGAGCGGCAGCGGGAGCGCCCCGGCGAAGCCGCCGAGCAGCGCGAGCGTCGCGAGCCGACCGGGCATCGCGGCGGGGCCGCGCGCGAGCGTCGCGGGCTGGCTGGTGCTGCGGGTCGTCTCGGAGGTCATGGGAGCGTCGCCGGTTGTACCACCATTGCCGCGACCGGAAGCCACGCGGGCTCGAGGCGCACGACCGTGGCGCGGGCCTCGTCGGCGGCCGCGAGCAGCGCGCCCGTGCCGGTGCCAGGGGGGAGCTCGACCCAGTAGCGCGCGCCGCCGTCGGCGTGCAGCGCGAGGCCGCGCGCGCCGAGCGCCTCGGCGAGCGCCCCCGCGCCCGATCGGACGGTGAGGGCGAAGCGCGGCGCGCCCGACGCCAGGGCCGCGAGCGTGCC
>CAITLX010000951.1 GCA_903893335.1 uncultured delta proteobacterium
CCACGTGAAGGTGCCGCTGCCGTCGCTCGAGAGGCCGATCCACTGGGAGCGCGCCGCGGCGAAGGGCGCGACCAACTGTTGCTCGGCGTCCGAGCCGATCGTGACGAGGTGCGCGCCGACGTCGGTGCACTGCGTGCTCGCCGTGCTCCACGCGTGCGAGGTGCCCGGCGCGACGAAGTAGCAATGCCCGCTCGACGGATCGAGCACGCTGTTGGCCTCGGTGCACACGGCCAGGGCCGGGGCGTCGGGGGTGGCGGCGTCGTCGACGACCGCGTCGGCGCCTGCATCGAGCGTCGCGTCGCTCTCGACGTCGGGGCCCGCGTCGCTGCCAGCGTCGTCTGCGGGGGGGGCGGCGACCTCGCGCGCGTCGAACCTGTCGAAGTCGTACGAGCAGCCGAGCAGCGCGGCAGAGGCAGCGGCGAAGAGCAGCGGGCGCTTCATCGGAACCCCCCTCCCACGGCGACCCAGCCGAGCCCGACGTCGAGGTGCGGCGCGGCGGAGGCGCGCGACGACGCCGGCTGGGAGGGCGCGAAGGCGAAGATCGCCGCGGAGGTCGCCACGCCGACGAGGCCCACGACGAGCCCCACGTTGGCGATCGTCTGGTCGCGACGCCCGGCGTCGACGTCGCTCTGGCGCTCGGGGGGGCAGGCGCCGCCGCACGAGCGCTTCAGGTCGTCGTAGCGGTAGCGCGCGAGCGCTCCCGCGACCGCGAAGGTGGTCAGCCCGGCAGCCCCGATGCCGCCGGCGATCCACGCGGCCGTGGGCACATCGGTGCCATGCGCTGCTCGGGTCGCGCTCGCTGGACGCTGGGTCGCGGCGAGGGTTGCCGTCGCGGTCGGTTGGGCCGCCGCCCGACCGGCCAGGCGAAGCTCGAGCGTCGCTCCGGCCACGCCGTTGCCCCAAGCGTTGACGTCGGGGCGGCCCGGAGCGCGCAGCGTCGCGACGACGGTGCCCGGGGTGGCGGGGATCGGGCGCGACAACGCCCCGAGCGGGACCTCGCGCCCGGCGACGTCGAGCGTCGCGTCGGCGGGTGCGTCCGCGACGGTCACGGAGACGAGCACGACGCGGCGGCGAGCCTCGGCGAGCTCGGCCTCGGCCGCGGCGCGTGTCTCGTCGTACTTCGCGTCGACCACGGCGGCGTCGTTCGCCTCGTGGAAGACGGCGTCGAGCTCGGCGTACGCGTCGGCGTGCCGGCCGAGCGCCACGAGCGCGCGAGCCGCGTACAGGTGCGAGATCGGGCTCGCTACCAGCGCGTACGAGGCGCGAAAGCCCTCGAGGGCCTGGGCGTGGCGCCCGGCGTCGTAGTCGGCGCGCGCCGCCGCGAACGCCGCCTGCGCGCGACCGCGAGCGGTCTGCGTGGCGACGCTCGGCGCGGGGGCCTGCGCGGCCGCGGGCCGGTCGGCGAGGGGGACCGCGAGGAGGGCGAGCGCGAGGAGCAGCCGCGGCGGCGTCGGTCGAGGCACGAGGCCATGTTACGATGACGGCTTGGTGGGTTAGGATCAATTCGTCTCTCGGGCTCAGCCCCGGAGCGCCAGCGTCATGAGCGAGCCGCACAGCACCACCGGACCCCCCTCCAGCGTGCGCCGCTACGAGCCGCTGTTCGAGGTCGCCTCGGGCAGCACCGGCACCGTGTGGGTGGCGCGGGCTCGCGGGGGTGGCGCGCGCCTCGTGGCCCTCAAGCACGTGCGACGCGCCGACCTGGCCGACGTCGATGCGCTCGCGCGGCTGCACGACGCCGTGCAGGCGACGCGCGGGGTCGAGCACCCGGGGCTGGCCGTTCCCCTCGACCTCGTCGTCGGCGACAGCGAGATCGTCATCGCGTCGCGCTGGGTGGACGCGGCCTCGCTGCGGAGCTTGCTCGCAGCCGCGCCGGTCGCGCCTGCGGTCGCGGTGCGGTTCGCCTGCGGGCTGCTCGACGCGCTCGCCGCAGCGCACGACGCGGGCTGGGTGCACGGCGATCTCTCGCCGGCCAACGTGCTGCTCGACGAGCAGGGGGGCGTCACGCTCGTCGATCTCGCGCTGCCGCGTGGTGAGCTGCTGACCGCGGGCGCCGCGGTGGCGCTCGGCAAGCTCGGCTACCGCGCACCCGAGCAGCTCGTGCGGGGCGAAGAGGTCGGGCGCGCGGCCGACGTGTTCGTGGCGGCGACGCTGCTGGTCGAGCTGCTCACCGGCGCGCGGGCCATCGACGCGAGCTCTCCGGAGGCCGAGCGCGACGCCCTCGCGCGCCCGCCGCACCTGCCGGTCGGCGTGCCGCGTGCGCTCGAGCAGCCGCTGCTGCGCGCACTCACGCGCGACGCCGATGCGAGGTTCGCCGACGCGCGATCGCTGCGCGACGCGCTCGTCGCCGCGCTGCCGCCCGCCTCCGAGTCCGACCTCGGCGCGTGGGTCATCCACCACGCCGGCGACGAGCTTGGCGCGCGTCGCACGCGCGTGGGACCGACCGACGCCTCCGAGCCGATGCCGCGCTCGGTGCCGAGGCCTCGCGGCGCGGCGTTCGGGGCGCACCTGAGCGAGCCGCCGCCCGAGGTCGAGGCCGACCAGGTGCTCTCGAGCGTGACGATCCCCCCCTCGGCGGTGCAGGCGTCGTCGCAGGACGACGACGTCGGCTTCGCGATCGATCTCGGCTCGGCCGACGACGAGAGCGACGACGACCTGGGCGAGACGGCGCCCCTCCCGCGCGTCGTGCCGGTGGCCGAGGTCGCAGCGTTCGCGCTTCGGGAGCCGGCGCCGCCGGTCGCCGCGAGCGTGGCGGTCGCCGACGACGAGGGCGTCGAAGGCGCGCGAGACCGCGAGGTCCACGGCGCAGACGACGGAGAACCAGACGCGGACGCGGCGGAGCACGACGCGGGGGACCAGGATGAGGACGACGCGGAGCAGGACGAGGACGACCAACCCTCCGTGTCGGTGCCGCCCGACGACGACGAGGTCGATCCCGAGGCTGCGCGCGTGCCGCGCATCGACGTCGGTCGCACGCGCCGCGTCGTGGCGCTGGTGGTCCTCGTGGCGGCGGCCCTCGCCGCGGTCGCGCTGTCGGCGCGCTTCTTCTCGCCAGGGCCGGCGCCCGACGCGGCGCGCTCCGCCGGGGCCGTAGCCGAGCCCACGCCTCGGCCCACCGAGCGCCCCGTCGTGCAGGCGCCCCCCGCCGCGCCCGCCGTGCC
>CAITLX010000952.1 GCA_903893335.1 uncultured delta proteobacterium
CGGCGCGCGCGGGCGTCGCGCCGAGCAGTGCCCGCGCCCCACGGCTCAAGAGGCCGCCACGGGCTGCCTCGGCGGCGCCAGCGGCACCTCGAGCGGCGACCGACTCGCCGCCGGTCAGCAGCGCCGGAGCGATCGCGCCGGTGAGCTCGCCGACGCCCGACGCGAACGGGCTGGTCCGCTCCAGCGTCGTGAGCGCCTCGCGCGCCTTGTCGCCCCCGAGCTCCGCGGCCGCCGCGTCGCTCAGCCCGAGCGTCGCGCCGCGCGCGAGGCCGGCCGCTGCCGACAGCGCGGGGTTGTTCCACTTCTCCTCGAGCTCGGCCTGGTGGAGCGCACCGGCGCCCGCGATGCCGAGCTCGGGCCGCTGGCGCAGCGTCGTGCTCAGCTCGCCCGCGTCGACCGTGTAGACCTTGCCGTCGGGGTCGACGAGGGGGACTGCCTGGCCCTTCTTGAACGCGATCTCGCCCTTGAGGTAGCGGTCTCGCACCTCTCCGTCGGGGACGGTGACCGGCCTGCCGGTCTTCGGGTCGAAGGCCTGCGCCACTTACTTCGCGCCCCTCGCCTGGAGGGTCCGCGGCTGTTCGGTCGGAGCGGCCTGCTCCCCGGTGTACTGCGTCACGCGCACGCGCCGCCCGGTCGCCGGGTCGGTCACGACGGCGATTACGCCGGGGGTCACGCCGTAGTCGCGCGCCATGATCGCCTTGGAGCGGGCCAGGCGCGCCTGCATGTCCTTCAGCACGGCATTCCCACCAGGCCGCACGAGCGCCATCGGGTCGCCCATGATCTGGTCGCCGACCTCCTTCGCGCCCTTGTCGAGCGCGCCCATCTGGTAGGCCTCCTTGAGCTTCATCAGCACTTCGCCCCGGAGGCTGTCCGCGCGCGCGCGCAGCGCCGGGGAGGCCCGGTCGCCCATCGTCTCGGTGGTCTTGTCGAGATCCTTCAGCGACTCGGTCAGGTCATCGATCGAAGCGACCTTCGGCTTGATCGTCTTCGCATCCTCCTTCGACAGCGCCGCCCCCATGCCGGGGACGTGCATCTCGTGGTCGTAGTCGCTCTTGATCTGCTGCGAGCCGCCGCCGCCCACTCCGACCACGCGCGTCGGCGCGTAGGCCATGCGCTGCTCCACGACCTGGTCGCGCGTGAGCAACTGGAACCGCTCGCGCTCGGCGAGGATCTGCGCGTCGAGATCGTAGCCGAGGGCGAGCGCGTTTCGCTTGGCCTCCTCCCCGCTCGCGTCCGCGGCGATGCGCTGCACGCGCGACTTCGCGAGCTCGAGCAGCTGCGCACGCCGCGCGATCGTCCACTGGTTCTCGTCCGCGCCGAGCTGCTGCGCGAGGTCGAGCGAGGTCTTCGCGTGCCCGACCGACGCGGTCTTGCCCGCGATCTTCGCCTTCTGCGCGTCGATGTCCTTGTCGATGGAGCCCTGGATGATGTCGAGCGCGTAGTTGCGGCCGCCGGACCCGGATGCGCCAGCGGCGCCGAGGCCCACCGCGATCGCCGCGATGATGCGCCCGAACGTGCCCTTCTCGGCCATGTAGTGGTTCGGGTCGACCGTCGCGTTCGCCGCCTCCTTCGAGGCTTGGTCGAAGGCGCGCATCCTCTTGTCGATGTCGCTTCGAATGCCCGCCTGCGACGCGTCGTGCCGCGCCTGCTCCGCCTGGAGCGCGTCCGCGTGCTCGCGCCACGCGGTGGCCTCCTGCTCGGCCTTCGCCGTGGCCACCTCGGCGCCTCCGGCCAGGTTCGCCTTGCGCAGGACGTTCAGGTCCTCGCGCTCGGAGAGCAGCGCGGGGTCGAGCGCGGCGCCAGGGCGTACCGTCGCCGAGGCCGGCGTCCACCCGCCCGGGATGACGACCGTGCGCTGCGGCTGCGGCGCCTGGACCTGGACCGGCGTTCCACCCCCCCCACCGCCGGCGGTGACGAGCTCGCCCGGCGCGGCGGAGCCGTCGTCCTCGGGCCCCTGCGGAGCCGTCGTGGCTCCACCCCGGTGCTCGAGCGACGGGTCGAACTTCATGCCGTCGAGCTTCTGCTTGATCGTCAGCGGAGCCGCCGGCGGAGGCGCCTCCTCGGCGGGACGCGCGAGCATGGGAGGCGGCGCGTCGGCCGACGGCGCGATCCCGTGCTGTCCGGGGTCGGTCGCCATGAGCGTCGACGAGCCGTCGGCGAACTGCACGCGGAAGCCGCCGTTCGGGTCGGGCACGTAGCCGACCGGCTTCGGCATCGCGGGTCCGGTGACGGTGGGAATCACTTCCCACCCCCGAGCCCGAAGAGAGCCTCGAGCGACCGGAGTCGCTTCTCCTGGTCGCTCGTCGCGGCGAGCGCGGCGAGCGCCGCCTTGCCGCCGTCCACGACCTTCCCGCGCGGCGTGTCGGTCACCATCGACCGGCCCGCCGGCGTCTGCTCGAGGTCCTGCGCGAGCACTCCGACGTGCTCGCCTGCCCCATCGCGCGCGGGCTTCTTGTACCGGTACTCGACCGGCTCGACCGACTCGAGCAGCGCGCCGAGCGCGTGGCCCGCGGGGACGACGCCTACCTTCGCCCGCTCGTCGCTCAGCGCGGCCGCGCCCTCCGTGGCAGCCGGAGCAGCTGCACCGCCAGCCGCAGGGGCAGCCCCGTACGCGCCGATCCCGAAGATCTTCGCCGCGGCCTTGCCGATCGCGGCTCCCGTCGCCTTGCTCTGGTCGATGAACTTGTCGGTCGACGAGTTGCCCGTCCTGCCTCCCATGCCGGCAGCCTGCGCCGCCTCCGAAGCAGCCTTCAGGCGGTCGGCGAACGTCGGAGGAGCCGCCGCAGCGGTCGGCGTCGTCGGAGCCGCGGGCGCAGGCGTGGCTGCCGCCGCGCCGGCCACCGTGGGAGCCGCGCTCGTCGGCGTGATGCCCGTCTTGAGCCGCTCGTCCGACATTGCTATCGCGGCACCAGCGGCCGTCACCATCCCGCCGATGCCGCCGGCCTGGCGCGCGCGGGTGGTCTCCTGCGCGCCCATCGTGTCGGCGCGCGACTGGCGCCGCGTCTCCTCGAGCTGCATCTGCCCCTTGAGGTTCTGCGAGTCGACGCCCGAACGCTCGCCGAGGTACGCCTGCGCCATGCCGGCCGCGCGCTCGCGCTCCTGCTCGGCGACCTGGGCGCCCTGGTACGCCTGCTGCTGGGACTGCCCGCGCAGCGTCGAGTCGATCCCCGCCTGCCCAGCGATCGTGCCGGCGAGCCCCGCGCGCGCCTGCTCGATCTCCTGCGCGCGCAGCGAGGCCCCCGCGTTCGTCGCGTCCGCGGCCGCGTTGCCCTGCGCCGACATCGCCATGCGCAGCGCCGCGCCCGGAGCCACGCCCCGCGAGCTCGCCGCCATGCTCTGTGCCGACTGCTGCGCGCGCGACGTGCCCTCGCGCAGCGCAAGCTGCGCCTGCGACGGGCCGCCCGTGCCGCTGATCGTCGCCTGGTACTGCTGCCCGAGGGCCCCGTATGCTCCTCGGTCGGTCAGCGCGCGCGCGCGGTCCATGTCGGCCGCCTGCGTGTCGTAGACGTCGGCGCCGTTCGCCGTGGTGGAGCGGTTGCCCCAGGTCTGCTCCTGCCCGAGCGCGGCGTCCCGGATCTGCTGCGACGCAGCGGCCGAACCGCCCGTCCAGAACCGGTCGTCCTTGATTGCTGCCTCGGACGGCTTCGGCGTGTCGTCGACGAAGCCGAACATGCGGCCCGCGTTGTCCAAGAAGTTGCCCCAAGACATGACCGTTACCTCCGAGTCGCCGTTTCCTGGCGGAACACGCCACGCTTCACGCCCACCTCGAGCAGAAGCCCGTGCACCACGAAGCCCTCGCCCGTGCCGAGTGCACCGTCTGCCTCGTCGTAGATGCGCACCTTGATCGCCTCGGCCTTGTGCCGAGCCACGCGGATCTCGAGCTGCTCGCGCTGCCCGAGCGCGCCGACCGCGTCGCCGTCCCAGGTGGCCGTCTGCACCACCGTCGCGTCGTCGTAGTCGTAGAGCAGATCGACCGTCAGCTTGTGCCGGCTCTTCTTCTCGAGCAGCAGCATCACCTTGCGCATGCGCGCGTAGCCCTGGAGCCCCGCGAGCCGGAGCCAGCCCGTCTCGAGGCCGGTCTTCTGGTACTCGCCGAGGTCCAGGCGGCTCGACTCCGACGCCTCTCCGATGGCGCCTGCGAGAGAGGCGCGGGCCACGGTGCCGGCGTGCAACCCCTGGGCGATCCAGGCATCGGCCGTCGGCGAGAGCGTGCTCCACTGCCCCGACAGCTGGTCGAGCAGCAGGACGCGCGACTCGGTCGCCGCGTCGTCGACGGCCAGGAGGTGGACCTCCCCGCGGTCGGCGATGAAGTTGGCCGCGATGATGTGCCCACGCGCCGCGAGCTCGCCCTCGATGTCGGGGCCGACGTACTGCACCTGGAGCCCGCGCGTCAGCAGCGACACCCCCTGCACGGACTGGAACATGAGCCCCTCGAGCACGAGCACGACCGACCGCTGGTCGACGCAGCCGACGTCAGACGCGACGCGCTGCACGGCGTAGTCGTTCTGCGTGCCGGCGTCGGAGGGTCCCTCACCGTAGATGACCCAGACGGTGTTCTTCGTGAAGACGACGAGCTTGTCGTCCATGCTCGCGAGCGCCGTGATGGTCTCTTCGGTCGCGATCGTCAGTTGCAGGTCCGAGTCGTTGAACGCAGGCAACCACCCGGGGACGAACGACTTCGTGTACCAGACGACGTTCCCGCGCGCGGCCCACACGCGCCCGCGGTGGGTCGCGATGGCATCCGACGCCGCCGGCGCGATCTCGATGAGCTCCGTCTCGGAGTAGAGCGTCTCGTTCGCGTTGTAGAAGTCGGCTGCCTTCTTGTCGGTCCAGGTGACCGACGCCGAGCCGAACACATTCCGCATCGCGGCACGCGTGGCGCCGACGTTGTGGTAGACGACGCCGCTCGGGTCGCGCCGGTAGATTGCAACCAGGATCGGTCGCTCTTTCGCGCGCTTCGCACTCACGCTCAGACAAGCGACGTTGATCTTCGCGTTGTGCGCACCGTCTGCGACGAACTCTACCTCGGGCGTTGCAACCGACCGCTGGCGCATCCCGCGCGCGTCGACCCAGGTGTAGATCGCCTTGTAAAAGTACGTCCCGGCCGACATCGTTCCGCCCGAGGGCGCTACGGCGTCCGCCTTGATCCACGCGGGCTCGTGCAGGAACCCCCACTCCGTCACGCTCTCGCCGTCGTAGTTTTGCAGCAGACCGCCTCCCACTGGGCACGCCTCGAGGCCCTCGGCGAGGGGCCAGCGCGCGCGCGCGACGATCGACGATGCGTCCCCTGCGAAGTTGAGCGTGAACGCGTCCGCGCCGATCTTGTCGTTCGCGATGCTCACACCGACGGCGGCCTGGACGGGGAGAGCCATCACCACTGCGCCGTCCGCACGGACAGGGGGCGCCCCCGCCATGCAGAGCAGCGGGCTTGCGGCGTCGCCCGACGCGATCACGGCGACGACGCGAGTCGCCGGCGTCGTTGCGCCCGGCACCGTCCGAACGACGCCGTCGATGTCGATGCAGAGGTGGCACGCGAAGATCCCAACCGACGAACTCGGGGCGTCCCAGAACTCGCCCATCAGGCAGTAGACCCGCTCGTTCAGCACGAACGGTCTCGACACAGGCAAGAGCGCCGGGACGCGGTATCCGCCCGACTGCATCACGAAGCTCTCATCGAACAGGGCGAACTGCGTGTCGTAGATGCCCACTGCACTGAAGAAGGCGAAGTTTGGGCCGCTGGTCCAGCCCACGATGTACCCGCCAGCAACCGCGTGCGATGTAACTCTCCCGGTGTTCGTCGTCGGCGCGGCAACGAGGTCCCCATAACCGGCGACGGTGAGCGTGAACGGGGACACGTCCACGACGCATGCGGTGACAGGGTTCGGGGTGCTCTGCCCTACCACCACCATTGCAAATGAATTGCCGCTGCTCGCGACAGTCACGCAGAGCGAGTCGGCCGGATTCAGCAGCGTCTTCGTCGTTACGGCGCTGTGCCCGTGCTCGAAATTGGCCCCCTTGACGGTGGTGGCATCCTCGAGCCAGACGACTACCCCGTAGTAGTCCGAGCACGAGCATGCTTCGAACCACTGCGCGTCGTCCCCGAACGTCGTCGATCCAAGAAACTCAGGCGCCGACCACGCCAGCGTCGGGGTGTCCATCTGCGCGGACCAAAGCGCGCCCGCCTGGCCGTAGAAGACGACGACGGTTCCGTTCAGCAGTACGACTCGGCACCGGTCGCCCGCACCGGTCGGATCTACGATGTGCGCGGGCTGCAACGGACGAAGCGTCGACGCGTCGAGCACGAGCGCCGTAAGCCGACTCGCCTCGTCGAAGAAGCAGACGAGCATCTTCCCGTTGAAGATGACGCTGTCGGGCCAGCCCATGCCGTTCGTGCCGGAACGCATGACCGGATCGCGCTCCACGAGCGCCTCCGAGACGCGCCCGCGCGACACCCAGGCGCCCGCCGCCTCGCTGAAGCCGTAGAGCGTCGACCCGTCGATCGCGAGCAGCTCGCCGTCGTGCTGGGAGAGCTGCGCCACCGCGGACAGCGACCCGCCGCCCTGGATCGCCGTCGGCAGCGCCGAGTGCCCGGCGGACTTGTCGATGGCGCCGCGCTTGCTGAAGCGCCCGTTCTCCAGGGCGACCACCTTGCCCGGCGCAGACAACGGCGCCGCGGTCTTCTGGTCAAGCCCCCCGAGGGTCACCTCGACGTTGGTCCATTGCACCGGCATGGGACCTCAAGCGACGTAGATTGCCGCGGTGCTCGTCGTCACCGCATGGAGCGTCAGGCCGTTCTTGTCGGAGCTCACGAAGTACGCGCGCGCCTCGCCGCCCTGCGCGTCGACCGGCCACCAGAGCGTCGGCACACGCCCGAGGCCGTGGCGCACTACCACGTCAGCCCCGGCGACGAGCTCGACGCCGCGAACCACCGTGCCGCCGAGCAGAGGGCTCCGAAGGACCGGGCGGATCGCGTCGCTCTGCGCATCGCCCGACCTCTGCGCCGCCTGGTCCAGCTGGAAGATCTGAAGCGGCTGCTTCACGAGTAGAACCCCGTCAGCACGAGGTCTGCGTCCTGGCCGCCGGCAACGTCGGTCACGCGCGGCGGTGATGCCTGGTCGCGGTTCGCCGCGGCCTGCTGGATGCGCTGCCTCAGCGCCTCCTTCTGCGCCATGAGCACGCTCACGTCACTCTCCTCGCGCTGGAGCAGCTGCATCGCCGCGTCCACCACGATGAACTCCGTCCACCCGTTGACGTCGTCGATCGTGTCGGCCGGGTCGACGAGCACGGGCGCCGACGGGTAGTACATGAACGCGTACTGGTAGGTCGCGTCGGGCTCGGGCAGCAGCAGACACGCATTGCCCGTGAAGAAGTAGTGCGTCGGCTTGCCCTTGGAGCCGAAGCCGGACGCCATCTCGTCGTCGGTCGCGCGCTTGAGCGCCGTGGCGCGCCCGTTGTCGACGACGAAGATCTTCCGCAGCGCGTAGAAGTCCGTCGGGAACTGCATGTCCGCGCCGGTCACGGTGGGCGACCCGGCCGAGCAGTCCGAGTCGTTGCCGTAGCCGCGGATGCGCAGGTCGTAGAGCTCAGGCCACGACGAGCAGTTGATGATGTCGGTGATGTCGGCGTCAGTCACGCTCGGGTCGTCCGCCATGTCGGCGCGGCGCCGAATGCGGGCGATGAGCTGCTCGAGCGTGACCGGCCGAGCCATCCGCTTACTCCTCGCGGCAGAGCGTGCAGAACGACTTGAGCGCCTCGATCGCGGCGCTCTTGTCCTTGGGCCTGGGCAGCCCCAGGGCGTCGACGAGCTCGTCGAACGCCGTCTCGAACTCGACGGACTCCTGCTCCGCGGTGTCCGTCTCGGTCGCCTCGTCCTCGGCCGGAGCCGGGGCGCTCTTCGGCTTCTTCTCGCCGAAGAGCAGCGCGACGGCGCGCTCTCCAGAGCCGTTCATCGCGCGCCCGCCGAGCAGACGTAGAGCTGGAACGCCACGACGGTGTCCGCCGGGATGTCCGTCGCCGTCCCGTCGGCGATGCTCGCCGTGAACGTGATCGTCCCGTCGTTGCCGAGCTTGTTGTCGGCCAGGAAGACGAAGATAGGCTCGCCGTCTCCGAGGACCGGGGGTACGCAGTACGACTTGAGCGACGTCGGCTGCGACAGGGTGATCTTGTACGTCCCGACGCCGGTGCGTGCGACGGTGTAGCCGTCGACGGCCTGGCCGGTCTTGTCGATGGCGCCGGCCCCGTTGGCCACGAACGCGCCCGCGATAACGGACCGGCCGCGGCCGATCGTCTTCAGCAATTCCTTGATGCGGTAGCCCATGTGCGTGTCTCCGGTGGAGGATGGAGGCAGCGCCAGGTGGGCCGCGAGCAGAGCCCGCGACCCACCGGCGCCGCGCGCCGTCAGGCGACCTTGAAGCAGCCCTGGTTCGAGGGGTCCCAGCAGACGAGGTCGCCGAGGAAGCCCACGCGGACCTCGTACGCGTCGTCGTCGACCTGCTGGTGCAGCAGGTTGCCCTTCTCGTCCTCGATGAGGCCTGCGGCCTCGCCGAGCGAGTGCAGGACCCAATCCTCCGTGCGGAGCGGGAAGATGTAGCCGTTCGGCACGCCGGGGTCGGCGAGCACGTCGACGGGCCCCTTGTCGGTCGAGACGCGGAGCCCCTCGAACCCGAGGAAGGCGCTGTTCTTCTTGCCCATGTCGAAGCGGGCGCTGTCGCTCAGCTCGAGCGCGAGCTCCCACCACTTGCTGGGCGAGCACCACACAGCGTCGGGGTGCTTGCCCGAGCGGTGCATGCGCTTCATCGCCTGGAGGACCGCCTCCTTGATGCCGTACGCCGAGTAGTCGGCGTAGATGCCCGCCAGGCGGTCGCGATCGATCGACCGGTTGACGCCCTGGAACGAGTCGGCCGGGTCCACAGCGCCCGCGACGACCCAGCTCGGCACGCCGTGCACCATCTTGCCGAAGTCGCCGTCGACGAACAGGAAGTCGTCGTCGGCGAAGCCGGTGATGTCGCCCCAGTTGTCCGAGTAGAGGATGCCGTTGTCGCGGTCGACCTTCGTCAGCTTCGCCTTGCCCACGCGGGCACTGCCCGAGGTGCCGTCCGTCGCGCTCGCGCCGATGGACATACCGGTCTCGAACGCCTCGACCGCGTCGGGGTTCGACAGCGTCACCGCGTCGCCGCCGCCGTTGATCGAAGCGCGCGCGCCACGGGCGCCGCCGCCGTTGCCCCAGAGCATGAAGCCGAGGTTGCGCCGGACCGCCTCGCGGATGCCGTCGATCTCGGCCGTGCGCTCGGAGAGCCACGCCGTCATCGCGTCTTCGCTCGCGAGCAGCAGCTCGCGCTCGATGATGACGACGCCGTAGTCCTTCTTCCGCGACACGCTGAACGACTGGTAGTTGTTGCCCGTCGCGTTCGCGCGCGCCGTGGCGATCGTGGTCGCGCGGCCCTGGCCGGTCGCGATCTGCGTCGGCACCGGCATGCTGCGCCCGGTGAACTGCGTGTCCTTCGGGATCGTCGAGAGGAACGGGAACTCCTTGTAGAAGGCCTTCGCGGGCTTCTTCTTGGCGTATCGCTCCTTGAGGATGTTGGAGGCGTCGGAAACGGAGATTGCCATGATGATGACCTCGGCGAGCGGCTCAGCCGCTCAGTGCTCGTTTCGCCGCGCGTCGTGCCCACTGCCAACGGGGAACATCCTCGTCGTCCTGGGGCGCGCCGACGCTCTCGGCGGAATCCTGGTTCGACAACGTCGCGGGCTTCGCGACTGCCTCGGGTCTCGCCGCCTTCGCGGCCCCATCCCGGCTGGGGAACGCAGACTGAATCTGCGCAAGCTCTTCCTCGAGCATACCCATTGCGTCGTCGTACGCAAGAGCTTTGCCCGAGTCGTTGATCGTCTGAAGAACGGCCGCCACCACGCGCTCGCGCGGGAACGCCGCGACGAGGGGGAAGCGCGCTCCGTGCGCGTCGATTGCCGCGCTCGCCTCCGCGGCCACGCGACTTCGCTCGACCGCCTGGCGCGACTCCTGGTCGCGCTGCTCGAGCTCGAGCACCTTGCGGCGCAGCTCCTCGACCGTCTTGTGCGCGGCGTTCTGGTCGTCCTTGGGCGTCCGCTGCCCACCGGCCAGCACGCGCCGGTTGATCGCCTCGACCACGTCCGCGAACGGCGTGCCGCTTTCCTCCGAGATCCGCTCGAAGAACGCCCACGGGTCCTCAGCGAACGCCTTGCGGGCCTCCGAGAGCCGCGTGTCCTGCGACTCCAACGCCGCCGCGCGCTCCTCGAGCTGCTTGGCGCGCGTGTCGACCTCGGCCTGGCGCCGCTCGACCTCCTTGGCCCGCCGGCGCATCTCGACGAAGTCCTTCGCCTTCGGCTTCTTCTCAGCGGCAGCAGCGGCCGCGGCGTCGACAGCCCCAGCGGCGGGCGCAGGCGCCCCCGCCACGGCCGGCTGGGAGGCTTCCGAGGCGGTCGTGGCATCGGCGGCCGCGGGAGCGGCTGCGGTCGTTTCTGTGGCAGTGGCGGTGGTGTCCATTGCTTACCCGAGCGGAGGTGGCGGTGGCATGTCCGGCGCGCCCGGTGGGGGCCCGCCCATTGAAACGTCCGCGGGCCCGCCGCCCATGCCCGGAGGGGGAGGCGGAGGTGGCAGGCGCGCGGAGAGCTTGTCCATGTACTGCCGGACCAGGTCGAGCCGCTCCTCGGGCGCGTGCTGAAGCCGCGCCAGGAGGTACACGCGCTCGGCGGTCGCGATCGACAGCTGGATGTTCTGGATCGGGTCCGGCTCGACCGGCTCGCCCGTCGTCAAGATCGTGTTCAGGTCCTCGCGGACGTAGTCGTAGGGCGCGTTGCGCAGATCCGCGTCCTCGCCGAGCTCGGGCAGCTCGAGCAGCCGCATCGCGCGGTCCGGGTCGATCCACCCCGCGTTGGCGAGGTTCATGACGTGCTCGATCTTGCCGCCCGGGTCGCTCGGCAGCGACGACGACGGCTCGCACTTGAGCACCAGGCTGTCGTCGTCGAGCTCGACCTCGGACCACTTGATCCTACGCATCGTCGACTTGTCGTTCCACGACAGCTCGAGCGCAGGGTCCTCCGCTGCCATCTCGCGCAGCAGCCGGACGTGGTGGCGCGCGACGTCGATGTGCGCCGCTTCCCACCGGCGCCCCGCGTCGACGAACCGCTTCGTCTCGATGTTCGAGTAGACCCGCAGCGCCTCGCCCGAGTTGAGCCCGGCCGGCTTCTGCGACTGCGCGCTAAGCTGCGAGATCCCCACGATCTGGTAGGCCTCGCGGTACAGGTTCCAGAGGTGACTGTATACCTCGGGCGGAACGACCTGCGGCGTGTAGACCTGCGGCGGCGCCGACGTCGACGCGTAGCGGATCATCGTCGCCATGTCGTTGTTCAGGTGCGCGAGCACCACGTTCGAATCGTCGGCCACCATCCAGTGGCTCTTGCCAAGCAGGTGCAGCGCCGTCTGGATCTCGCGCAGCAGCTTGTTGATCTCGAACTGCAATCCCGTCAGCGCCTGCGCAATGCCGACGCCCCAGAACCCACGCAGCGGATCCTTCAGCTTCAGGAACGTGAAGGGGAAGACCTGCGCCGTGTACTTCTCGTCGACCAGCGTCGCCTTCTCCGTCGTGATGATGTGCCGGCCGTCCTTCGCGCCCCGCGCGCTCGGCAGGTGCCAGGCCTCCACCACCACGACCAGGTCGGTCGCGCCGTCCGCAAGCATGTCGTCCTCGTCGAAGCTCGCCGAGCCGCCGACGTCGACCTTCGCGTACCGCTTCTCGAGCAGGTCGCGCGAGACGTACTTCCACTGCCAGAGCGTTCTCGGAGCCCCGTAGATCGCCTCGCGGTCGTCCACCACGAGCTCGTCGACCAGGGTGCGCTCCGTCACCACGCCGACCGCCTTTCCGTCGACGTCGCGCTCGATGAAGTGCTTGAGCGGCCCCGTCCCGAACACCGTCGCGTCCGTGAACGCCACCGCCATCGTCTCGTGCACCGATGCCCGGTAGAACGACGCCTCTACGGCCTGCTGGAGCCCCTTCGCCCGCTGCTGGTACTCCCACTTCGCACGGTCGGTCGCGAAGAACGGCCGCACCCGATTGCTCGTGATCTGCGCGTGCAGCGCGTCGGCGCAGTTGGCCACGATGTTCAGCGCCAGCCGCGCGCCAGGCCGCGCCTCGAAGCGCGCGTACGACCCGGCCCCAAAGCCGCGCATCGCCGTGTCGCCGTAGAGCCGCGCATGGTGCAGGTCCAGCGCCTTGCGATACCCCTGGCGCCGCCGCAGCTCGCGCATCTCCGCGAACGCCCTCGGCCCTGCCTCCGCCTTCGGCTGCGTGAACCACCGATGCAGCCGCATCGACCCGACGTCCGTCGGCCGGCTCATTCGCCGGCCTCCGCGTCGGCCGCGTCGGCCGGCTCCGCTGCCCCGCCAGGCTCCTCGGGCGGCTCCGCCGACCCGTACATGATGGACGCCCACTCGGACCTCGACATGTCCGACGGCTTGCCCGTCGCGTCGACGGCACGCGCTCGAGGTGGCGTGCGGAGAGAGGCAGGAGCCGTGTCGCGCTCGCCGACGTGGGGAGTGACTTCCGGTTGCGGCGCGGGGTCGAGCTTGAGCTCGATGCCGAACCCGGCGAACTGCGACACGCCACCCGCGCGCAGCAGCCGAATCAGACTCTCAAGCTCTTCCTGCGTCGACACGGCTCCCACGCCGCCACCGTGAGACAGTCAATCTCACACCGTCAACGCTGAATCACTCCGCGCGCCCGACTGACTCGTATTGGTTGCGATTGACTAGCCCCCTCAGCTGTACCCCGCCGCCGTCGGCTCCTGCTCCCACCACTCGCCTCCCTTGCGCGTCGCGCGCTCCTCGAGCACCCGCTCCGTCCGCTCCTCGTCCGTCTCGCGCGCCACCGTCGGCGCCGCCGTCAGCCGGTCCGCCTGCCAGACCGCCAAGACCCACGCGCTCACGATGTCTCCGTGTCCGCCTGCCTTCCGCGGCGACAAGATCTGCACCCCGCCCCCGCTCGTCGGACGCATCATCACGTCCTTCAGCTGCCGCACCAGCCGCGCGCACGCCCGCGGCAACACCACCCGCCCCTCGTGCAGCAGCGTCTTGACCCTCCGATACACTGCCTCCTTGCCGCTCGCCCCCTCCGGCGCCGAAGCAAGCTGCACCCGCGACTTCTCCAGGTGCTCGCGCATCGCCTCGCGCGAATGCCCGTCCCCCATCACCCGCGTCAGCCCGTACCGCCGCGCCTGCTCCGCCCACGACGCCGCCACCGCCGACGGCTTCAGCGGCGCCCCTCGCTCCGGCCGGTGCTCGACCACGTCCGCCGTCACCAGCCGCGCCCCGTCGCGCTGCACCACCACCCCCGCGCTCGCGTCGCGCACGAACGCCGCATCCACGCCCATCGCCGCAACCCCTCGCGCGGGCGCCGGCATCCGCACGTCCGCCACGCTCGCGTCGATCGCACGCGCATCGAAGAACGCGTTCGTCCCCGATGACATCGGCACAGCATCGATCTCGCGCGCCGCGTTCTCCGCGTCCGCCTCGCGCATCTCGCGCTCCATCGACCCGTCCGGGTCCCACGTCGGGTTCAGCCGTCGCGTCCCAGCCGTCGCCACCAGCGCCCCCTCGTGCCGCCCGTAGTGCTTCTGCACCAGCTCCTCGAGCAGCCCGACGTCCTGCACCCACGGCGTCGACACCACCCAGCACTGCGCCGTCGGCACCAGTCGCGGCATCACCGCCCGCCAGATCTCCCGGTCGTTCACCACGCCCGTGTCCGCGTCGAAGAAGAACGCCGCCTCGTCGAGCCCCGCCCACACCAGCGTCAGGCCGCGCTGGCCACGCCCGCCTCGGCTAGCCGCCCGCACGCGCACCTGGACCACGCGCCCGTCAGGCCGCCGCAGCGCCAGCGCGTTCTTCGTCGGCGAGCTCACCAGCGCCGCGCGCAACACCCGCGACTGCTCCGCGTACCCCTCGCAGAACGACAGCGCCTGGCGCGCGAGGTCCAGGTCCGGCGCCGTGATGAGCGCAGCCGCCTCCTCGCCCGCCGCTACCGTCGGCAGCGGCACCGTCCACGCCGCGTGCAACGCCTTCGTCGCCAGCAGCCGCGACGTCTTCCCGCCGCGCGCGCCCGCCCGGATCGCCACCGTCCGCCGCGCCTCGCGCGGCAGCAGCTCCGCCGCGCACCCGAAGAGCTCGACCGCGAGCTCGTCGTCGATGTCCACCGGACGCCCCTCGCTCGCGTCCGCGATCGCCGCGATCGCCGGCGACACGTCGAGCCCGCAGTAGTCGGGGCTCTCGAGGAACGCTCGGAAGCTCACCGTCGACGGGCCCCCGCTCGGAGCCGCTCGCCGGCGCGCCTTCGCCCCAGGCTTCGGCCCCGGCTTCGCTCGCGCCTCCCGCTGCGCGTCGACCGCGGCCGCCAGCCGAGGGGGCAGCTTCACGCGCCCGCCCTCCGGGCCCCGCTCGAGGCGCCCCGCCGTCCGCGCAGGGCGGCCTCTGCGGCCTCGTCCACCTGGCGAACGTCCACGACCAGCCCCCCTTCGCCCGGACGCTTCAGAGCGGCCTTCTCGGCGAGCCCGAAGGCGCTCAGCAGGCACTGCTCGGCGCGGCGGTCCTCCCGGTCGGCCTCGCGGAGCATCGCGATCGCCTCGGGCGTGTCCACGCCGAGCTCGCGGCCCCGGGCGTCGAAGCGCGCCGCCAGCGCCGCGTGGCGCGCGGCCCGGCCGACGAGCATGCGAACGCCCTGCCCCTGGCTCGGCATGTCGACGAGCAGGGCCGTCGCGAAGACCCGCGCGAGCGCGTCGACGTCGACCTGGTCGGCGCTCCGAGCGGTCGCGGTGCCCGAGAGCAGGGCCAGCTCGGACGACTGCGCCGGCGGAGCCCCGCGGGCCACCGGCGGCTCGTGCGCGGGGCCCGCGCACAAGTGCGCGGAATCGTTCGGGGCGCTTTTCGCGTGGCTTTTCGCCGTGGCGATTGACTTTCCGGCCATGAGCGGTTTCGCACACTTACCACGCAGCGCGCCGGACTGCTCATCCGACGCGCAGCGGGCCCCCTCGGCGCTCCAGATGGCCCGCCGTCTCGCTTTGAAGCGCCGGGAAGGCTAAAGCGGCCCAAAAAGGCAAGCCGTCATGTCGTAAGTGCACGAAATCGTTCGCCTTCTCTCGCTCCTGACGGCTTGCCTGACGACTTGGGGTTTTGTCCGTCAGGGCCTAACCCTGCGAGACTCCACGGGATTTATTCCTCCTGACGGCCCTGACGACTTCCCCTGGCATCGGCCTCACACACCTGGGCGCGCGCGCCCGCGCGTGTGTAGAAACCCCCAAAAAGCCATCAGAGTCGTCAGCGGGGCCGAAGCAGTTGGAATCGTTGTGGAATTGACTGACGACTAAGTCGTCAGCCAGAAATCAGGGTCGTCAGGAATCGACCGCCAGAAGCCGTCAAGGTCGTCATTCGTGGTCAAAACGCGAAACGGTTGCGCTCTACCCCTGCGACGGTCTACCGTGAGGAATGGCAGGCGATGCGTTGTGTAAGCACTTAGGCGAGCGAAGCGCGGTGCTCCGTTGCGTTGCGTTGACACTCGCGGCAGTCATTGCGGCGACCCCCTGCGGCTGCGCCCCGGTCCGGTGGACCTCGGGAGGAAGGTCGGAGACGCCGATGTGCAGTCGAGCGGCGGTGGCGTACCCCCGGGAGGTGGCTCGCCTGGAGGCAGCGGGGGCGGTGGAGATCGGGCGGCTGGTGGTGCAGCACGGGCCCTGGAGGCGCGACCTGGTGGCGGTAGGAGCGCAGGCCGCGGCGGAGCACGGTGGGACGCACGTCGTGCCGCTTGGGGAGGCAGCGCACCTCGAGCGGGTGCAGGTGAGCCCGGGGGCGTGCACGGCGGGCGCGGGGTGCACGGCTCCGACGGTGGTGCCCATGCAGGTGGTCGAGCGCGAGCTGGTGGTGCTGCGCGTGCCTCGGCGAGGGCTGGCGAGGCTACCTGCTCGGCTCAGGCCGGAGGGGTGCGGGGCGCCAGCAGCTCAGCCAGCGGCTCAGCCAGCTCAGCCGCGAGAGGCCCCGGCAGCCGAGGAGCCGGCAGCCGAGCCTTCCGACGCCGGCATGTAGCCTCGGGCCTGGAGCTCGGCGCGGCGCTTGGCCCTGGCCCTCGCCTCGCGGATCATGGCGAGGTGGCGCGCGCACCTGGCGGCGCACAGCTTCGAGGAGCCGTTGGTAGTCGACGGCGGTGACGGCACTCACCTCCGCACCACCCGTCTTGCGACCGGCTCGCTCCACCCGCACGCCTTGCCCGCAGCGAGCGCGGCGTCGCGGGTCGGCCAGAGGGCGACGTAGTCGCGGCACCCTGCGCGGCACTTGCAGGGCGTGTGCATACAGAACACATGGCGGAACTCGCATCGCTCGTCGTCGTGGCAGAGTCGTGTGTACGGCAGCGAGTTCGGCCCGACCGTCCAGAGCACGACGTGCAGCAGCCCGGCCTCTTGCTCGCGCAGCCACGAGTTGCGGGCGATGCTCCACGGCATCCCGTCGGGGTCGTGGTAGTGGGCCGCGTGAGGCGTGACGTGGAAAATGGCGAAGGTCGCGCC
>CAITLX010000953.1 GCA_903893335.1 uncultured delta proteobacterium
GCACCACCCGATCGCCGGAGGCGTCGTGCAGGAGGACGCCCCCGACCGCCTGCCGATCGGCGAGCTGCCCGGGGCGTTCGACGACGTCGCCGACTGGTTCCGCTTCTACGAGGGGGTCGCCAACGTCGACATCGCCTCGACGCACCTCTACGGCGAGCGCACCTACCGCGACGTCGCCGGCGAGCCGCTGCCCATGAGCGCCGTGCTCGAGCACCTGCACGCCGTCGCGCGCTCGATGGGCAAGCCGCTCTGGCTCGGCGAGCTTGGCCCGCGCCCCGGCCGCACGTGGGTCGACACGCCGTACGACGACGACGTCATGTCGATGCTGCTCGCTCGCCACCACCTCGACCTCGACCTCGTCTCGCCCTGGACGTGGCAGACGGCGTACCTCGCCCCGACGGTGTACGGCGGGCAGATCGCGTTCGACCTCGACACCGGCCACTCCGACGCTGCGCTCGCGGTGCTCACGTCGCTCGACGCGCGCCCGGGTCTGCCCCGCTCGCAGCGCTGGACGGCGATCGCGGGCGATCTCGACGGTGACGGACGCTGGGAAATCGGCTGCGTGTCCGACGGCGGGCTCGTGCAGGTCGCGCCGACCGGCGCCGCGGGGCCGGGGGCGCCGTCGCAGTGGCTCTCGCGGCCGGCAGGCTCGCCGCCCGATGCCGCGCTCGATGCCGCCATGCCCCTCGTGGGCGATTTCGACGGAGACGGCAGGCACGACCTCGGCTTTCGCACGCGCGACGGGCGCTGGCTCGTCGCGCGCTCGACGGGTCGAAGGCTCGGCGCGCTCGAGCCGTGGCTCTCGGGCCTGGGCGACGAGTCGAGCGACGAGGGGCTCGCGCGCTCGCAGGCGATCGCGGGGGACTTCGATCGCGACGGGCGCGCCGACGTCGCGCTCGTCGCGCGCGACGGCAGGCTGTGGGTCGCGTCGAGCGGCGGCGCGGCGTTCGCGGCGCCTCGGCTCGTGTCGAGCGCGTTCGGCGACGAGCGCGCCGACGCGGCGCTCGCGGGAGCGACGGCGCTCGTGGGCGACTTCGACGGCGACGGCGCGGCCGACCTCGCGCTCGTCGCCCCGACGGGCGCCGTCGTGTTCGCGAGCGGAGCCGGTGGCCTCGCGTCCTCGCGCCGACTCGACCTCGGCCTGGCGGGCATCGACGCGGTGGTGGCCGCCGACCTCGACGGCGACGGACGCAGCGACCTCGTGCTGCGCACCGCAGACGGCTCGGCGCGCCTCGCGCGCTCGTCGGGCGACCCCTTCGAGCCGACGCGCGACCTCTCGTTCGAGGGCGACGCCGCTCCAGCGGGCGCGACGTGGACGGCCGCGCGCGTGTCGGCGGGCCCCGCCGATCAGATCGTCGAGCGCGCGAGCGACGGGCGCGTGTGGATCGTGTCGCTCGTCGCGTCGCGGCTGCACCGCGAGGCCTGGCTGCGCTGAGCGACGCGCTGCCGTCGCACGCGACCGGGAGCGTGCCCGGCTCGGCGGACGGGTCGCCTGCGTCGTTGCGCTCGAGGTACTCGAGCAGGACGGTGCCGCCTGGGGGCATCGAGAGGCAGGCGGCGAGATCGACCGCGTGGCCGGGGCTCATCGATACGCGCGCTGCATTGTAGACCTTCGTACCCGTCATTCGTCCGAGCGCGACCGAGAGCGTAGCGTCGTCATCGACGGCCGATCCGGTCGAGTACGAGCGCCAGCGCCAGGATGGCGGGCAGCACGACGCCCAGGGAGACCGCGCGAGGTTCGGAGGCTCTCATCGGCAATCCTCAGAACTGGAAGTAGAGGAAGGGGCTGCTCGGCCCGCCGTAGATGACGACGAGGCTCGCGGCGAAGAGCAGCGCGATGCCCAGCGTGGCCGGCCGCCCCCACGCGTGCTTCAGCTCGAACGTGTTGGGCATCGCGTGCGCGATGACGCCTGCCACGGCGACGAGCGCGACGAGCGTGGTCGCCGCGACCGGCAGCGCGCCCGCGGTGGGGACGAACATCGTGCGGAGCAGGCGGACCGCGCCGCCGATCGTCGCCGAGCGGAAGAAGACCCAGCCGACGACGGCGACGAGGAAGGTGAGCGCTTGCCGCGCTACGCGGTGCAGGCGGTCGAACTCGGCGCGGTGGCGACGGTGCAGGACGAGCACGAGCCCGTGGTAGGCGCCCCAGACGACGAACGTCCAGTTGGCGCCGTGCCACAGGCCGCCGATGAGCATGGTGAGCAGCAGGTTGCGGCTCACGTTGCCCGTAGCCCGAGAAGTCGAAGTACAGCTGGTACGTATAGCCGAGCATCACGAGCCACGCGCCGGCGGTCGAGAGGTCGAGCCCGCCGTCGAGGGCGGGCGCGACGATCTGCGCGATGGCGTCGGCGACCAGCACCTTCTTGGCGAGGCCGAGCGCGAAGAACGAGCACCCGCGCGCGAGCGACGAGGTGCGCGAGGCGGTGTCGAGGTGCTCGAGGTCCTGCTCGATCTCGCGGAAGCGGACGATGGGGCCCGCGACGAGCTGAGAGAACAGCGACACGTAGCAGGAGAACTCGAAGAAGCTCCGCGTCGGGACGATGACCCGTCGATAGGAGTCGACGATGTAGGAGATCGTATGGAAGGTATAGAACGAGATGCCAATCGGCAGGACGATGTCGAGCTCGGGCGCGCGCGCGTGCACGCCCGCGACCCGCAGCACCTCGTTGGCCGTTCCACGCGTCCGCGTCGGTGAGACCTCGCGGCGGTCACGCGCGCGGGGCGAAGCGCGCGAGCACCGCGCTCAGGTCGTCGAGCTCGATCGGCTTGGCGAGGTAGGCGTCCATGCCGACCGCGACCGCGCGCTCGCGGTCCTGCGCCATGGCGTTCGCCGTGAGCGCGACGATGGGGGTGCGGGGCAGGCCGCGCGCGGCCTCGCGGCGGCGGATCTCCTCGGTGGCCTGGTAGCCGTCGAGCACGGGCATCTGGCAGTCCATCAGCACGAGGGCGTACGAGCCCTGCTCGAGCGCGGCGACCGCCTCGGCGCCGTCGACCACGGTGGTGAC
>CAITLX010000954.1 GCA_903893335.1 uncultured delta proteobacterium
CATCGGCGCGTCGCAGGGGGCGTGGGTCTTCTTCTTCTCGGCGTGGGCCTCTCCGGCCGAGATCCTCGCCTTCTCGTTCGTCTGGCAGCTCGCGATGGCGATGGCGCTCGTCTTGCGCGGGCTGCCGTTCGTGCGCCGCGTCGTCGCCGAGATCGACGAGGGGCGCGCGGCGACCACGGCGGTCGCGGCAGGATGACCCTCGACCACGAGGCCTTTCGCGCGCTGCTCGCGGGCGAGCCGCTCCCCGCGCTCGTGATCGATCTCGACGCCTTCGACGCCAACGTCGCGCGCCACGTGGCCATCGTGCGCGCGCATGGCCTCACGCTGCGCCCCGCGACGAAGTCGATCCGCGTGCCCGCGCTCGTGCGCCGCGTGCTCGACCGCGGCGGCGACGCCGTGCGCGGGTTGCTCTGCTACGCCGTCGCCGAGGCCGAGGCGCTCGCGCGGCTCGGCTTCGACGACTTGCTCGTGGCCTACCCCCCCTGGCAGGCGAGCGATCTCGACCGCGTCGTGCGGCTCACGCGCGAAGGCGTACGCGTGAGCGTCGCGTGCGACGCCCCTGACGCGCTGCTGCGCCTCTCGGCGGCAGGCGCCGCGGCGGGCGTGCGCGTCGCGGTCACGCTCTGCGTGGACATGAGCCTGCGCCTGCTGGGCGGGCGCGTGCACCTCGGCGTTCGCCGCTCCCCCTTGCGCGACGAGGACGACGTGCTCGCCCTCGCGCGCGCGGCGGCCGCGCTGCCCGGCGTGCGCCTCGCCGGCGTGCTCGCGTACGAGGCGCAGGTCGCCGGGCTCGGCGACGACAACCCGGGCGAGCCCGCGCAGAACGCCGCCAAGCGCTGGCTGAAGCGCGCCTCGGCGCGCGAGCTTGGCGCGCGTCGGAGCCGCATCGCGCAGCGCCTCGCGCGCGAGGGGTTCGCGCTCGACCACGTCAACGGCGGTGGGACGGGCTCGCTCGACACGACCACGCGCGACACGGGCGTGACCGAGGTCTCCGCCGGCTCGGGCTTCTTCAAGCCGGCGCTCTTCGACCGGTTCGCGGGCGCGCACGTTCGCGCGCTCGAGCCCGCGTGCTTCTTCGCGCTCGAGGTCACGCGCGTCCCGGCCGAGGGGCTCGTCACCTGCCTCGGCGGTGGCTACGTCGCGTCCGGGGCGCCCGGCGCCGACAAACTGCCGCTGCCCTGGCTCCCGCCGGGCCTCGCGCTCCTCGCGGCCGAGGGGGCCGGCGAGGTGCAGACGCCGCTCCGCGCCCCTCCCGGCGCCGCGCTCGGTCGAGGCTCGCCGGTCGTCTTTCGCCATGCGAAGGCGGGCGAGGTGTGCGAGCGGTTCCGCGAGGCGCTGCTCGTGTCCGGGGGGCGCATCGTCGATCGCGCGCCGACCTACCGCGGCCTCGGCCATTGCTTCTTCTGAGGGGCCCCCGCCAACCCTCCGGGCGCCCGCCATTGAACCCTTGCCCCGGCCCATGTAGAAACCTGCCCCATGCGTAGCCGCTCCGTCGCAACGTTCGCCGCCGCCCTGTTCGCGCTGACCTCGACCTCCGGCTGCATCAAGAAGACCCTCATCAAGGGTCAGATCGATGGCATCGCCGAGGCGTCTCCCGCGATCGACACCTTCAGCGACGTCGAGGTCGCGCGCGGCGCGGCCTTCGCCGGCCTCTCGCAGCTCGAAGGTCTGCACAAGCTCCTGCCGAGCAGCGACAAGGGCCTCTACCTGCTCGCCAAGGGCTGGGCCGGCGCGGCGTTCGCGTTCATCGAGGACGACGCGGAGTCCGCCGACGACAAGGGCGACGGAGCCTCGGCCGACTACCACCGCGCCCGCGCGCGCGCGGCCTACGATCGCGCCCTCGCGTACGGCGTCGAGCTGCTCGAGCGCGATCACAAGGGCTTCGAGACGGCGCGCCGCGACTCCGACTCCATGCACGCATGGCTCAAGCAGTTCGACGACGCGGACGACGCGGCCGAGCTTCTCTGGGTCGGCCAGGCGTGGGTCAGCCGCGTCAACGTCGCGTCCGACGACCCCGATCTCGTCGCCGAGCTCTTCGTCGGCGTCGCCATGATCGAGCAGAGCGTCGCGCTCGACGAGACGCTCTTCTACGGCCTCGGGCACACCATCCTCGGCGCGTACCACGCGCGCACCGCCATGGGTGAGCTCGACGAGTCGCTCCAGCACTTCCAGCGTGCGCTCGCCATCAACGGCGGCAAGGCGCTGCTCACGAAGTTCCAGATGGCGCGCTCGTACTACTGCCAGAAGTCCGACCAGGCGAGCTACGAGAAGACGCTCCGCGAGATCCTCGCGGCGGGCGACACCCTGCCCGAGCAGCGCCTGCAGAACTCGCTCGCCAAGCGTCGCGCGCGCCGCTACCTCGGCATCACGCGCGAGCGCAACTGCGGCTTCTGACCCGTCCCGCTTCGCGCGAGCGCGACTGCGGCTTCTGATCCCGTCCGGTCGGCGCGCGAGTCGCGCGCGCTGAAGGAGCCGCTCAGCGGGCGCGGACGATGCGGTTGGCGAGCGTGCCGAGGCGGTCGATCGAGAGCTCGACCTCGTCGCCCGGGTGCAGCCACTGGTCGTGGGTGAGCTTCGAGCCGTTGAGCTCGAGGAAGCAGCCGGTGCCGACCGTGCCCGAGCCGATGACGTCGCCGGGGTGGAGCGTGACGCCGTAGCTGGCGCGCTCGACGATCTGCGCGAAGGTCCACGTCATGTCGCGCAGGTTGCCCCGCGACACCTCGACGCCGTTGACCCGCGCCGTCATCGTCAGGTCCCACGCGCTGCCGCTCGGGCCGGCGATGCGCGCGCTCTCGAGCTCGTCGAGCGTCACCAGCCAGGGGCCGAGGCTCGTCGCGAAGTCCTTGCCCTTGGCGGGGCCGAGGCTGAGCTTCATCTCCTGGAGCTGAAGCTCGCGCGCGGACCAGTCGTTCATGATCGTCAGGCCGAGCACGTGCGCGTCCGCGTCGGCGGCCGTGAGGTTGCGACCCTCGCGGCCGATGACGATGGCCGCCTCGAGCTCGAAGTCGAGCCGGTCGAGGTGCAGCGGCTCGACCTCGACGTCGCCCGGCCCCGTCACCGCCTGGTGGTTGGTGAAGTAGAAGACGGGGAACTGGTCGAACTCGGGGATCATCTCGAGCCCGCGGTTCTTGCGCGCGGTCGCGACGTGCTGCCGGAAGGCGTAGCCGTCGCGCATCGAGGGGGGGCGCGGCAGCGGCGCGAGCAGGCGCGACGACGCGGCGTCGAAGAGGTGCGCGGCGGGGGCGCCCCCTGCGTCGGCCTCCGCGACGCACGCGCGCACGACGGTCTCGAGCTCCGCGCTACGCTCGACGAACGCGAGCAGGCTGCGCGGCGCGTCGAGGCCGCGGGACGCGAGCGCGGCACCCAGATCGAGCGCCTTGGCGGAGCCGCCGAGCAGCGCGCCCCAGCGCTCGACGCCCTGGGCGACGAACGTGACGAGCTTCATGGGCCGAAAGCGAGGACCGGGAGGGTCGCCTCAGCCCAGCGGCTGTCAGGCGATCGCGACGCCGTGGCGCTTCGCGTACGCCGTCACACCGATCTTGTCGATGGTGCGGATGTCGCGCGTCGTCAGGTTCAACGTCACGAAGCGCTCGAGCTCGGGCACCCAGACGCGGCGCGACTGGATGTTCGCGTGCTGCCAGCGCTTCGTCTTGATGTTCGAGTGGGAGACGTTCTGCGCCTTCAGCTTGCGCTTGCCCGTGATGTCGCTCTTGGCCATGACGAACCCCGTGACGGACCCTCGATGAACCGAGGGGCCGCGGAAAGTGGTGGAAGTCGGTCCGGTTGTCAAGCCGGAGCGTCTTCGGGAGGGGGCGCCGACTTGGCGGCGCGCCTCACGTCGACCTTGCGCGCGTCCGGCGCCCAGGCCGCGGCGAGCGCCTGAAAGAGCCCGAGCGCGATGGGCGCGGCGGTCAGCGCGAACGCGATCGCCGTGAGCAAATCGGCCGCGAGACCGGGCCCGCTGCCCGCGGGCACCGCGAAGTGGCGCAGCGCGAGATCGCCGCCGATGACGAGCGTCAGGCCCTGGACGCCGATGGCCGCGGCGCGCGGCGCGGGAGCCGCGAGCAGGGCGAACGCCGCCGAGAGCATGCCCACCAGGCCGACCGACGAGCCCGCGAGCGCGGCGAACGGCGCGTCGGTCGAGAGGCGGCTTGCGAGGTGCGCGGCGTAGGGGAGCGACGAGAGCAGCGCCGCGGCGAGCACGACGCGTCCGCGACGGTACTCGGGGTAGTGCGCGCGAAAGAGCAGAGCCGCGGGCACGAGCGACGCGGCGGTGACGCGCGCGAGCTCGACGAGCACTCCCGTACCGTGCGAGGCGACCAGCGCGAGCGGGCCGACGCCGGCGAGCCCGAGGGCGACGACCGTCGCGCCGAGGCCGGCCGCGGCCAGCGCACGCTGGAGGTAGGCGACGGGGAGCGCCGACACGGCGGCGCTGGTGACCGCAGCGGCCAGGCACACCGCCAGGGCCCCCCGGGGCGGCTCCGGCATGCTGAGCGCGTAGGCCACTGCCAGCGCGAGCCAGGCCGCGGCGAGGCCGGCGCAGCCGATGCGGGTCGCCCGGCGGGCGGGCTCGAGGGGCGCCACCTCCTCGCGAAGGGCGTCGCTCGCCAGCAGCGGTGGTGGGGGGCGGCTCACCGCGCGGTGCGTCCCCGAGGTGGAGGACGCCGGTCGTGGCGGTGCTGCGTCTGGGAGGGGGTCGGGCTGCATCCTTCGGGGGCGTCGTGCGCAGCAGATGGGTGCGCGCCTCGACGTGGGCCCAAGCCTACCCCCGGTCGCAGGTCTTGGCCAGACGCGCCGGATCGGGGCGCTCGCGGTCAGGCGCGCGGGTGGTGCAGGCGGTAGGCGTCCACGATCTGGTCGCGCGCGACGTGGGTGTAGATCTCGGTGGTCGCCAGGCTCGCGTGCCCGAGCATCGCCTGCACGCTCCGGAGATCGGCGCCGTGCCGCAGCAGGTGGGTCGCGAACGAGTGGCGGAGCTTGTGCGGCGAGACCGAGCCGGCCACGCCCGCGGCGCGGGCGTACCCGCGCAGCGATTTCCAGAAGCCCTGTCGCGTGAGCGCGCCTCCACGCGGCGACACGAAGAGCGTCGTGTCGCCCGTCGCTGCGACGGAGGGCCGATCGTTCTCGAGCCACGCGCGCACCTCGGCGATCGCCACGTCCGCGACGGGCACGACGCGACGCTTGCCCCCCTTGCCCAGCGGCGCGACGGCGCCGCGCGCGAGATCGATGTCGCCGAGCCGCAGCGAGACCAGCTCGCTCACGCGCAGGCCTGCTGCGTACAAGAGGAACAGCATCGCGCGGTCGCGTCGGCCGCGCAGCTTCGTCACGTCGGGCATCGCGACGATGCGCTCGACCGAGTCCTCGTCGAGCGCGCGCGGCAGGCGGCGCCCGAGGCGCGGCCCCTCCGCGAGCGCGGTGGGGTCGATCTCGATCAGCCGCTCGCGGACGAAGAAGCGGCACAGCCCGCGCACGCTCGAGAGCATGCGCGCGGCCGAGCGCGGCGCGAGCCCGCGCTGCCCGAGCGAGGCCTGGAAGCCCGAGACGACGGCGGCGTCGAGCGCCTCGACCGTGGTCACCTCGCGCGCCTCGGCGAACGACGCGAGCTGCGCGAGGTCCGAGCCGTACGCCGAGAGCGTGTGGCGCGACAGCCCGCGCTCGCCCCGCAGGTGGTCGAGGTATGCGTCGATGGCGGCGCCGAGATCCACGCAGAGACGCTAGTCGCCCGCGCCCTCGACCGACAACTTCGCGGCTTCGACCATCGAGCGCAGGCGCGCGCGCGGGTCGTCGTCGCGCATGAGCGCCTCGCCGACCAGGGCGGCGTCGGCTCGCGAGCGAGCGACCCGCGCCGCGTCGGCGGCGTCGCGAACCCCCGACAGGTGCACCGCCACGCACCCGGTCGGAACCGCCGCGACGACGCGCGCCGCGCGCGATGCGTCCATCGTCAGCGTGTCGAGATCGCGCGCGTTCACGCCCACCAGCGTCGCGCCCGCGTCGAGCGCGCGCGCGAGCTCGGCCTCGTCCGCGACCTCGACGAAGGGCGCGAGCCCCCGCGCGCGCGTCGCCGTGACGAGGCGCGCGAGCTGGTCGCCGGGCAGGCATCGCGCGATGAGCAGCACCGCGTCCGCGCCCGCGCACCAGGCCGCCTCGATCTGCGCGGCGTCCACGACGAAGTCCTTGCAGAGCAGCGGCACCGGCACCGCCGCGCGGATCTCGGCGAGCTGGTCGAACCCGCCGTCGAACCAGCGCGCGTCGGTCAGCACGCTGATCATCGACGCGCCCGCCTCGACGTAGGCGCGCGCGCGGGCTGCGGGGCCGAGGCTCGTGGAGAGCGCGCCGGCCGAGGGAGAGCGGCGCTTGTGCTCGGCGATGAGGCGCAGCGGCGCGCCCTCGGGGCGGGCGAGCGCGAGCGCGGCGTCGCGCACGGCCCACGCGGCGGGTCGCGGCGACTCCGGCGAGCGCGCGAGCGCGACGGCCTCGTCGCGCTTGGCCCGCAGGATGTCGTCGAGCAGGCCCATCGAGCGTCAGGTGGCTCGAGCGGCGCGCGCAGCCGCGCGCCAAGCGTCGAGCTTCTCGCGCGCGCGCCCCGACGCGATCGCCTCGTCGGCCAGCCGCGCCGCCTCGCGCGGTGCGAGGTCGCGCGCGACGACCAGCGCGGCGGCTGCGTTGAGCACGATCGCGGGGCGCTCGGGCAGCGGCTCGCCGCGCAAGATCGCCTCGATCGCGCGCGCGTTGTCCGCGGCGTCTCCGCCGCGCAGCGCCTCGGAGTGCACGCGCGGCAGGCCGAAATCCTCGGGCGTCACGGTGCGCTCGACGATGACGCCCCGCGCCAGCTCGGAGACGCGCGTGGCGGTCGTCGGGCTCACCTCGTCGAGGCCGTCCTCGCCGCGCACGACCCATGCGCGCGCGGTGCCGAGCTCGGCCAGGGTGCGCGCGATGACCGGGCGCAGCGCGTCGTCGTACGCGCCGAGCAGCTGGTGGGTCGCGCGCGCTGGGTTGGCGAGCGGGCCGAGCACGTTGAAGATGGTGCGGATACCGAGCTCGCGCCGCGCGACGCCGCCGTGGCGCATCGCCGGGTGGTGCGCGGGCGCGAAGAGGAACGCGATGCCCACCTCGCGCAAGACGTCGGCCTGGCGCTCGGGCGGTACGTCGAGCGGCAGGCCGAGCGCCTCGAGCACGTCCGCGCTGCCCGCGCGGCTCGAGACGGCGCGGTTGCCGTGCTTGGCGACGGGCACGCCGCACGCGGCGACGACGATGGCAGCGGCGGTGGACACGTTGCGCGTCCCGAGCCCGTCGCCCCCGGTGCCGCAGGTGTCGAGCGTGAGGGGGAGCCCGTGCTCGACGGGCACCATCGCCGCGCGCATCGCCGAGGCGGCGGCGGCGATCGTCGAGGCGCTCTCACCCTGCATGCGCAGCGCCACCGCGAGCCCCGCGACCTGCACCGGCGTCCACGCCCCCGCGAGGATCGCGTCGAACGCGGCGCGCACCACGTCGGGCGTCGGCCCGCCGGGGCCCACGATGGCCGCGAACACCTCGGGGAACGCGATGGGCCCGCCGCCGCTCATGCTCGCCTCGCGCGCAGCCCGTCGAGCCAGTTGCCGAGCAGCGCGAGGCCCGAGGGCGTGAGGATCGACTCGGGGTGAAACTGCACGCCTTCGATGGGCAGTGTGCGGTGGCGCAGCCCCATGATGTCCCCCTCGGCCGTCCACGCGCTCACCTCGAGCGCGTCGGGGAGCCCCTCGCGCGCGACGACCAGCGAGTGGTAGCGCGTGGCGTCGAACGGGTTGGGCAGTCCGCGAAACAGCGTGCGCCCGTCGTGCAGCACGGGGGACGTCTTGCCGTGCATGAGGCGCGGCGCGCGCACCACGCGCCCGCCGAACGCCTGGCCGATCGCCTGGTGCCCCAGGCACACGCCGAGGATGGGGATGCGCCCTCCGAGCGCGCGCACCGCGGGCAGGCTCACGCCCGCCTCGTCCGGCGTGCACGGGCCGGGCGACAGCACGAGGCCGTCGGGCGAGGCTGCCTCGATGCCCGCGACGTCGACCGCGTCGTTGAGTCGGACGTCGCAGCGCGCCCCCAACGACTCCAGGTACTGGACGAGGTTGTAGGTGAACGAGTCGTAGTTATCGACGACGAGGAGGCGCATGAGTGGCGGCGCGCGGCAGCATGAGAGCCCCGCGCTCCCGGGTCAACGGCGTCGTCCGGCCGGTGACCCCGACGAGGCCTCGCCGAGTCGCGCTGGGCTCGTCCGGCCGAAGCCCGAAAAGGGTCGCGGGCAGGCGCAACAGTTGCGCGACCGAGTGCAGCCCATGCCGCGTCAACGTCGCGACCCCGCGGGGCATTCCCGACCGTCGAGGGCGGGTTTCACTTTCTGCACTCAAGTTTCTCGGAAGATCGCAGCGAAACATTCACGAGACATTTGGGGGGCGTCGACGCCAGCCCCCCCGGGGGGGCTCGGGGAGGCTGAGCACGGGCTTTGCACAGGGGCCACCTGTGGTCCGCACGCGGTTTCTCGAATTCTCGCCCCATTCCGCGGACGAACCGAAATTTCACGACAACGCAGCGCCCGGCTCTGGTTCAGGGCAGGCACCTGCGGCGACAGGGGCGAGACGAGTGCTTCGAGACCGATTTCGAGTTGGACGGCCCGGCGACCCTCACCTGTGAGGCGCGCCCAACGTCCGTCCAGCTGCAAGTCAGTGACTCACGGACACGGAGGAGCGGATGCGTAAGCTTCATCATTCAGTTCTCATAGGATTGCTGGGCACCCTCGTCGGGTGTACCGGCGCAGCCGGTGACCCCGGCGCGCAGGGCGAGCAGGGCGTCGCTGGCGAGGTCGGCAAGACCGCTCTCTCCAAGTCGAGCGTCGAGGCCCCCGGCGCGAACTGCAAGGACGGCGGCACCAAGATCGAGGTCGGCGTCGACAAGAACGCCAACAGCACCCTCGACACCGCCGAGATCACCTCCACCTCCTACGTGTGCAACGGCACCGGCACCCCCGCCCTGGTGAAGACCACCGCGGAAGCCGCGGGCACGAACTGCACCAACGGTGGAACCAAGGTCGAAGCCGGCCTCGACGCGAACGCCAACGGCACGCTCGACGCGGCCGAGATCACGGCGACGTCGTACATCTGCTCCGGCACCAACGGCGACCCCGGCCAGAACGGCGCCGACGGCGGCACGGGCTACAGCGCCCTCGTCCGCACGGGAGCCGAGGCCTACGGCGCGAACTGCGCGTTCGGCGGCGTGAAGATCGAGACCGGTCTCGACACCAACGCCGACGCCACGCTGCAGGACAGCGAGGTCAACGCGGCTGCGACGACCTACGCCTGCGCCCTCGCTCCGGCTGGCGCGCTCTCGCCGAGCACGGGCATCAACCTCGCGTACAAGACGGTCTCGACCGACGCGGCCGCCCCCGTCACCGTCCGCTTCACGCTGAAGGACGACCGCGGCTTCCCGCTCGACCTCGCCGGCAAGTACTCGATCAACACCGCGATCCAGCCGCGCTTCGCGCTCGGCTACTTCACGAAGGACGCGACGACGGGCATCGTCTCGCCGCTCACCGTCTACACGAAGAGCGGCGCGACCCCGTTGCCGACGGCGTACAACCCGGCCTCCGCTGGCCAGGGCACGCTCAAGGAGAACGGCAGCGGCGCCGGCGACTACACCTACACGTTCCCGTCCACGACGACGACGAACGGCGCGGTGGCCATCGCCTACGACGCCGCCAAGGTGGGCCTGACCCACGTCGTCTGGGCGCAGGTCTCGCGCCAGACCGACGAGGTCTTCCCGACCAACGCGAACACCTTCTACGCGACCGACCAGGACTACTACTTCGTCCCGGACGGCTCGAGCGCCCCGATCGCGACGCGCGAGATCGCGAACCAGGCTGGTTGCGACAAGTGTCACAACAAGTTCAAGGCCGAGACGACCACGAGCGCCGCCTTCCACGGCGGTGGCCGCGTCAACGTCCGCTTCTGCAACGTGTGCCACAACCCGGGTCGCACGACGAACCTGTCGGCCAACTCGGCGACGTTCGTTCACCGCATCCACAACGGTGAGCACGTCCCGGTCGCCGACCAGTTCCACGCCATCGCGGCGACCTACCCGCAGGACATCCGCAACTGCGACCAGTGCCACTCCGGCGCTGCCAACGGCGCCCAGGCGCAGAGCAACCCGACGCGGGCAGCCTGCACCGGTTGCCACTCGTTCGTTCAGTTCGCGGTCGGCTCGCCTGTCGTGAACACGGCCTGCGCGCACCCGCCTGCGGTCGACTCCGCCGGGCTCCCGGTGGCCTGCAAGCACACGGGCAACTACAAGGCCGACGACACCGGCTGCGTGGGCTGCCACGCGGCGGCAGACATCGCCTCGTACCACACCCCGGTCGCGGGTCCGGATCCGGCGAACAGCTGGGTCGTCGGCGGAACGAACGCGAACACCAACGCGTCGTACCTCGCCGCCGTCGGCTTCAAGCCCTCGGGCTCCACGGCCATCTCGTACGACCTGAAGAGCGTCGCAGTCGTGGCTGACACCGTGGACGCGACGATCAAGCGCCTGCAGATGACCTTCAAGCTGAAGGCCACCACCGCCGGCGTCACCACCGACGTCGTGTTCCCGGACAAGACGGCGGCGACGGAGCTCATCCCGAACTTCGTCGGCTCGCCCAGCGCGTACTTCGCGTACTCGCTGCCGCAGGACGGCATCGCTGCACCGACGGACTTCAACGCGTCGGCCAGCGGCTACATCCGGAGCATCTGGAACGGCACGGCGACCGGCACGGGCGCCGGCACCCTCGTCGCGGACCCGGTCAACGCCGGGTACTACATCCTGACCCTCACGGGCATCGCCGTTCCGGCGACGGCCACGGCGGTCACCGGTGGCCTCGGCTACACGTACTCGCTGTCGAGCAGCGCTCCGCTCGTTCAGACGAACGTGCCGGAGTATCCGTTCACCGCAGTCGGCGGCACGCTGACGACGACGGGCACGGCGACGACGGGCTTCCAGGGTGCGACGGCGTCGTGCACCGTGGCGGTTCCCTGCACCTGCTCGGTGGCGTCTCCCTGCTACACGCAGAAGAACCAGGGCGGCCTGAGCGTCCCGGCAGCGAACGTGTGGAAGACGGCGACGGGTTACACCGCGCGTCGTGCGATCGTCGAGACCGCGAAGTGTGCGGCCTGCCACGGCGCGCTCGGCGTCTCGCCGACGTTCCACTCGGGCCAGCGCAACGACGGGCCGACGTGCTCCTTCTGCCACAACCCGAACCGCACGAGCTCTGGCTGGGCGGCTGGATCGAAGTACTTCATCCACGCCATCCACGCTGGTCGCAAGCGCGTCGTCGACTTCACCTGGCACGCGACCTCGGTTGGTCCGGGCTACGGCGAGGTCGAGTTCCCCGGCACGCTCAACAACTGCGAAGGCTGCCATACGTCGAACACGTATGACTTCACCAACGCGACCAACCTGACGGCGCTCGCCAGCGAGCTCCCGATGACGGTCGCGACGGGGAAGTACAACAGCGACCCGCTCGCCAACTCGACGTACTACACGCTCTCGCCGCTCGTCACTGCCGACAACGTCAAGGACTACGGCGTGGGCTACGCGACGTCGAACCAGACCTCGGGCTTCCGCAACGGCGTGGCTTGCACGACGGGCGCTCCCTGCGTCTGCTCGCTGGCCGCTCCGTGCAACGCAGAGGGCACGACGCTCATGATCTCGCCGATCATGACGGCCTGCTCGGCCTGCCACGACTCGCCGGTCGCCCTTCAGCACATGAAGGCGAACGGCGGGCACTACTACGAGCCGCGCTCGACGGCACTCGCCGCCACCGCGGACACGGAGCAGTGCATGGTTTGCCACGGTCCGGGTCGCGTCGCCGCCATCGGCGAGGTGCACCAGCACTGAGGTAATCGGTAAAGCTGCGGCCTCGTAGGCCTCAGCGTCATCGCGGCCCCGGAGAGGAGACTCACCGGGGCCGCGGTGTTTTTGTGGCGGGTAGCCGCCGCGAACGGTAAGCAGAGGGCGCCATGAACCACACGACGATTCGCGGGATGTTTTCGCTCTGTCTCCTCGGGGTCTGCGCGGCGGCAGGGTGCTCGAAGCCTGCCCCCGCGCCCGTCGCGGCGGCCGACGCCGGCGCGAAGCCCGTCGCGAGCGCCGAGGCCGACGTCGTCGCGCACGTCAACGGCGTGGCCATCTCGAGCCACGAGCTCACCGCCAGGCTGCGGAGCGAGCCGAACGCGAAGGCCGATCCGCAGGAGCGCCGCAAGGCGATGCTCGAGGCGATGGTCGGCCAGGAGGCCATCCGGCAGCGCGCGGTCGAGCTGGGGCTCGAGAGCGACCCGATGTACCTCGAGCGGATGAAGCCTTTTCGCGCGCAGCTCAGGGTCGCCGAGCGCGCCGAGCTCGCCGACGCGTTCCTGCGCCGCGAGGTCGTCGCGAAGGCGGAGGTGTCCGACGCCGACGCGAAGAAGTACTTCGACGACAACGCCGCGCGCC
The DNA here is from genome assembly GCA_903893335.1 of uncultured delta proteobacterium. GTDB lineage: Bacteria > Myxococcota_A > Polyangia > Polyangiales > Polyangiaceae > CAITLX01. Next base: position 12,490 of record CAITLX010000954.1, read on the forward strand.
TGAAGACGGAGCTGCACGTCGAGGCCGCGCTCATGCTCGGCGACGAGAGCGCTCTGCGCAGCGCCGAGGCCGAGGTGAAGGGGGGGGCGCAGTTCGAGGTCGTCGCCCGGCGCCAGTTCCCGACCGTCGAGGAGGGGCAGCGGCCCTGGGACCTCGGGTTCCTGAACTGGGCGCAGGTGCCGGAGCCCTGGCGCGAGGCTGCCTACAAGCTGAAGGACGGCGAGGTGGCGGGCGTCATGCCCGCCGGTCGCAAGCGCGGCTGGCTGGTCAAGGTCGTCGCGCGTCGCGACAACCCCGCGATCACGTTCGACGCCCTGCGCGGCACGCTCGTCGACACCCTCAGGGCCTCTCGAGTCGAAGAGCTCCGCGCGAAGGCCGAGTCGGAGCTGCGCGCGGCCGCGAAGGTCACTTACCCCTGACCCCAAAGCTCCGCCGCCGTTCGCGCGGCGCCGAGGTGCGGGCCGAAAATCCGCAGCGGGTCGCGGCGCGCCACGTTTGACATCGGCGCGGCGGGATCGCTACACTTGCGCCCCCGCAATGGCAGACGAGAAGAAGCCGAAAATCGACTTGAAGGCACGCCTCGGCAAGGCGCAGCCCGCAGCCAACGCCACGGCCGACGGCATCACCGCACCGACCGGTGCGCCGTCGGTGGTCCCCACGCCGGGTGTCCCC
>CAITLX010000955.1 GCA_903893335.1 uncultured delta proteobacterium
GCCCCGAGCCACACGCCCCGCCTGCGGCGCAGCCCTCCGCCGCCACGGCGTTCACCCTCGACGCCGGCCCCACCGTGGTTCCGGACGCGGGCGACGCGACCCCGCTGCCGACCCCGGAGATCGTACCGGTGCAGGCTCCGTCCGGAGCCGCGTCGGCCGCGGTCGGTCGTCCCCCGTCGCTCGCTCCCCTCGCTCCCCGCACCGCGGTGTCGGCGCGCCCGGCCCCGGCCCCGACCCGCCCCCCGCTCACCGGCGTCGACGACGTCGGCTTCTGAGGCGAGCGCTCTCCCTCAATCCTGGCAGCAGCGGAACCCGAGGGTCGGCGCAGCCGTCGCGCGCGTCTGGTCCTCGAGCTGGTCGCCGCACGCAGCGTGCTGTCGATCCGAGTCGAAGCTCCCGCCGCGGACGTGGCAGGTGTCGCTCGCGCCGGTCGCGCCCGAGCAGGAGTCCTCCCACTCCGCGACGTTACCGCTCATGTCGTGCGGCCCGCCCGCGCCGGCCACGCACGCCCCGAAGGAGGAGACGGTCGCGGACGCGTTCAGGTTCTCGTCCTTTGCATTGCAGACGCTGGGCGAGTAGCTCCCTCCATAGGGGAACGCGTTGGCGCCACCGAGCGAGCAGGCCGCGAACCACTGGTCGATCGAGGCGTCGCGCCAGGGCGGAGTGCCCGCGCCGTCGAACGCCACGCTCCCCCCGCCGACGCGCCCGCAGAGCCGCTGACCCTGGGCCGCGCAATAGGCGGCGGCGTCGCACCAGTCGACGCACGCGACCGGCGACTGGGGGGTCGCCGCCGGCGTGTAGGTCGCGCCGCCGCACCCATGGCCACCGGCCGCCGGGAGATAGTCTCCATTCGACGCGCACTCGGCGCGCTGGCCGCTCGTGCTCGGCCCGGTCGCCAGCCAGGCCGCGTACGCGCCCTGCGTCACCTCCGTCGCGCCGACGCAGAAGGCGACCCCGCCCGGCGTGGCCGCGCGCACGGTGCCGGCGGCGCACGCCACGCAGGCGCCGCTCCTGCATCGCCCCGAGGCGCACGCCTGGTCGTCTGCGCATGCGGTGGGAGCGGCGTCGGCGCCGTCGCTCGCGCCGTCCGCGAGCGAGCCCGCGTCCTCGTCGGCGTAGGTCAGATCGGGGGCGCCGCACCCGGCGCCGAGCGCCAGCAGCAGCGCGAGCAGCGCGGGCCGGCCCATCAGAAGGCCCCCCGCGCCGCGACGCCCGCCAGACCGGGAGCGAGGAGAGGCTCCCACGACGTGCCCGGGCGCTCGCTCGACGACGCGAGCAGGAGCAAGCCCGACCCGAGCGCGACGCCACCGGCGACGCCGAAGCCGACGCCCAGCGCCCCGAAGGTGCGCGCGCTCGATACGTCGGAGCGCAGCGCGGGATCGCAGTCGAGGTGCGACGGACAGCTCTGCTCGATGGTGGAGAGGTGGCCGCTGCGCAGGAGCGCGAACACGCCCGCGGTGGCGAGCAGACCGCCTCCTCCGGCGACGAGGGCCCACGGCACCGCCCTCGACGGCGCAGCGACGGGCGCTGCCGCTGCGGGTGCGGGTGCGACCCTCGGCGCGACGACAGCCTCGGCGGGGGGCGCGGGCATCGCAGCGGGCGCGACCGGGGGGTCAGCGACCGCTACGCTGACACGCGCGTCAGCGACCTCGGCGGGGACCGCGATCGCGAGGCGCTCGCGCAGCCCCGCGAGGTGCTGCTCGGACTCGCGCACCACGACGTCGAGCCTCCGCGCGCTTGCCTCGTCGCGAGCGAGCGTGAAGCCGTCTCGCGCGGCGACGAGCCGCCCGAGCGCCTCGTCGCACAGCGCGAGGTGGAAGCGAACCTGCGGCGTCATGCGGACGGAGGCCACCACGCGCAGCCGCTCGAGGGCCCCCTCCCAGTCGCCCGCGTCCTCGGCGCGCCGCGCCTCGGCGAACGCCTGCCGCGCGGCCGCAAGCTCGCGCGGCGACGGCTCGGCGCGAGCGGCGAGCCCGACCACCAGCGTCGCGACCCCCACCGCGGCGCATCGCGCGACGCGCCTCGACGACCGTTGCCACATTGGCCTCATGCTAGCCGAAGGGATCGATCCGGGCCCGCTGCGGGGGAACTTCCGCGCGCCGCGCGCTGAGCGCGCCTCAGGGGCAGGCTGTCCAGGTCACGCCGCACACGCCGTTGGTGCAGGTTCCCTGGGGGCACGAGTAGGTCGTGCCGTCGGAGCAGACGTGGCACGGGGCCTTCGGCGACGGGCACTCGGAGTCGGCGGTGCACTGCGGGACCCCCGCGTCGGGGCACCAGCCCGGCGGGAGCATGCACGCGTCGGTGGCGTAGCAGGCGAAGCCGCTGCCCGAGCAGTCGCACACCGTCGAGGGGTACGTCTTGCCGCAGCAGGTCTCGGTGCCGTACTCGCAGTGCAGGGTGCCGCTGCACGCCTCGCCGATGGGCACGCTCGCCGGGCACGCGCCCGCGTCGACCGCGGGGCAGGCGGGGTATTGCACCTCGCACGCGCCGGCGACGCACGCAGCGGTCGCGCAGGAGTACGAGTGGCCGTCCGAGCAGAGCTTGCAGATCGCAGGCGCGGCGCACTCGCCGTCGGAGGTGCACTGCGACGCACCGCCGTCGGGGCACGAGGGCATGAGGCACGCGTCGGTCGCGTAGCAGGCGAAGCTACCGCTCGAGCAGTCGCACACCGTCGAGGGGTGCGTCTTGCCGCAGCAGGACTCGGTGCCGTACTCGCAGTGGAGGGTGCCGCTGCACGTCGCGCCGATCGGGGCGCTCGCGGGGCAGGCGCCGGTCTCGGCGCCGCGGTCGGAGCCGACGTCCTTGGTGCTGCCGCCGCACCCGAGGGCGAACAGCAGCGGGGCGAGGGCGAGGGCGGCGAGGTTGGGCTTGCGCATGAGTTCCTCCAGGCGGGCGCGCCGCCACGAAGTGGCAGGCGCAGCCCGATCGTACGCGAAGAGCGTGCCACACGCCGCGCAGGGTCGCTGAGCAGCGATCTCGCGTGGTTGCCGCGATCTGCGCGCCCGCAGGCTGTGCCGCGCTGTGCCAGCCCCGGCCTTCGCGACCTGCCTACCGCCGGACGACCGAGAAGTCGCGGACCTGGAAATGGCTGGTCGTGGTGCGCAGCGCGAACCACCCGTGGTCGTAGGGCGCCGGGTCGGCGTAGGCGAACACGAGCGCGTCGTTCGCGTACCACTCGAGCGTGCGCGCGTCGTCCGCGGTGGCCGCGCGCGAGACGATGCGCACCCGCGTCGGCGCGTTCGCGACGAGGCGCGTGGCGGCCGTCATCGGGCCGGCCGCGTCGTCGGCCGTGGCGGCGCTCGGGTCGGCGTAGCCCGTGATCTCGGGGCGCGCGACGGTGCCGTCGTAGCGACGCAGGCGCGTGGTCGTGTCGCCGTTGGCGCCGAAGCCCACGTAGTAGAGGTGCAGCGGGTCGTACGAGGCGAGCGCGCCGTCGAACCCCTGCGCGGTCGGGTCGGGGTCGGCGCCGGTCGGCGCGGTCGCGTTCCAGAACACGTTGAGGTCCGAGACGCGATCGGTGAAGCCGCCGACGGTGATCGGGATCGGCCTCGCGGAGAAGCGGATCTCGTAGTCGCCGGAGAACGCCTGCTCGAACCAGAGCGTGGCGCCCGACGGCGCGACGAGGTCGAGCACGCC
>CAITLX010000956.1 GCA_903893335.1 uncultured delta proteobacterium
GGTGTCGCAATTCCCTTCCCGAGGCCTCCCGAGGCGGCCTAGGCTGCCCGCCGTGGCCCCGAGCGGGGCCCTGGGAGGCCACGAGCAATGACCGACGCCGCGCCGGGGTACCTGATCGACGAGCTTGCGCGCCTCACGGGGGCCACCGCGCGGTCCATCCGCTACTGGGTGCGGCGCGAGGTGCTCCCCGCGCCGCGGCACAAGGGGCCGCAGACGCGCTACGCGGCTGGGTGCGTCGCGCGCATCGAGGCGCTGCGGCTGCTGCAAGGCCAGGGGGCGTCGCTGCGCGACATCCGCCGCCGCTTCGACAACGCCACGCCGGCCGAGATCGAGGCGTGGGTCCACCCCGCTCCCCCGCCTGCCGCCGCGCCGGCGCCCGACGCCCCCGCCTGGCGCGCCGAGGGCTGGCAGCGCCTCACGCTCGTGCCCGGCCTCGAGCTGCACGTGCGTGACGACGGCGGCGAGGCCGTGCGCCAGATCGCCAACGAGATCGCGCAGCGCTGGGGCGTGCGGCAGGGGTGAGGTGGGCGGGGCGGGCGCCGCCCGCGCCCCCCGCTCAGTTGCAGAGGCCGCTGCCGGCGTCGCACGCGCACGCGCCGCGCGCGAGCTGCTCGGTCTGCAGCGCGAGCAGCAGGTCGGCGAGGGCGCGCACGCCGGGCGCGACGGGCACGCAGTTGTCGGCGGGCAGCCCGCAGCCGCCCGACGGCGTGCACTCGCCCCCCACGTCGAACGCGCGCGCGCCGACGGTGATGCGCAGCACCGCGCCGTCGCAGGGGCGCGGGTCGGAGCCGTAGAGCGCGGTCGTCGCCGCGAGCGCGCCCACGACGTCGGCGTGGCCCAGCGCCACCGCGAGCTGCGCGACGTCGATGCCCCCCGCGCCGCACGCGGCGAGATCCTGCGTGCACGTGATCGGGTCGGCCGGCATGCCGGCGCCGACGCGCTCGTAGGTGTAGGCGCGGCACGGCGCGATCGCGCTCGTCGCCGTCCACGCGACGAAGCCACCCTCGTAGCCCCAGCGCACGGCCTGGCCCACGCAGCACGACGGCTCGCCGTCGAAGCCCGCGTCGCGCGCGGCCTCGGCGCTCGCGTCGGCCGCCGCGTCGGCCGCGGAGAGGTCGCCCCCCGACGACGCCGGATCGACCGTCGATCCACCGCACCCGACGAGCAGCACCGCGCAGACGACCGAGGCGAGGGAGCGCATGAGCGAAGGGTACCACGCGCGGTCCGCGCAGCAGCTTGCCCCAGGGCGCGCGCGCTGGTCCCATGCGGCACCCTGTCGCCGTCGGCGAGGCCCAGCCATGACATCCGTTCCGCTCCCCATCTGCTCGCGCGCGCAGTTTCAGGCTGCGCTCTCCGAGGCGCTCGGCGTCGCCGCCGACCTCGTGCGCTCGGCGCCGAGCTTCGCGCCCTACCAGACGATCGAGGCGCAGGTCGGCGCGATGGGGCGCTGGACGGCCGATGGGCGCGAGCCCACGGCGGACGAGCGCGCGTCGATCACGATCGGGCTCGTCATCCTGCGCGAGCTCGACCCGCAGCCCGACGCGACCATGTACGCGAAGCAGGAGCTGCTGCGCGCGTGCCACCACTACTTCCGCGTGTGGCCCGCCGAGGGTCGCCCGCCTTACGGCTGAGCGCCGACCGGGTCCATCGCGGGCACGGGCTTGCCTGGCACGCTCGGCACCTCGACGAAGCCGTGGCCCGAGGCCTGGTGGCAGTCGTTGCAGGCTGCGGCCGTGCGCGCGAACGCCGCGGCGAACGCGCCCGGCTCACGCCCCTTCGCGGCGCCGAGCAGGTCGGGCACGACGGCGCGCGCGAAGGCGTCGGCCTTGCCCGCGAGGTCGGCGGTCGGCCCCTCCTTGGGCAGCTCGGCGCGCGGTAGGTCGTCGTCGACCAGCTCTCCCAGCTCCCCCACCTCGAACGCCGCGAGCTCGACGCGCCCCGCCGCCGCGGCGCGCCCGGCCAGCTCGAAGCGCCGACCGATCTCGAGCATCACCGCGCCGTAGCGAGGCCGCGCGCCTGCGCCCGCCGAGGAAGCGGGGGACGGAGGGGCGGGACGCGAGCAGCCACACGCGAGCGCGGCGGCGGCGAGGAGGAGCGAACGGACCGGCGGGAGGGGCACCGCGCGAGCGTACGCGAGGCGGCGGCGCTCGTCGTGAACGCGGGCCGTCAGCGTGGCTGCGCGGGGGCGCCGGCGCAGACGACCGTCGTGGTCTGCGGATTGTAGAGGCCCGAGGTGAACATCTGGACGAGGCCGTTCCAGA
>CAITLX010000957.1 GCA_903893335.1 uncultured delta proteobacterium
CCCCATGAGCTGGGGCTCGGGCGGCACGACGATGACCGTCTTCAGCTCCTCGGCGAGCAGCGCGCGCACCGCTGCGCTGCGCGCGACGCCCCCCGAGAGCATGACCGGGGCGCGCACGCCCGCGCTGCGCGCGAGCCCGACGACGCGCCGCACCATCGCGCGGTGCAGCCCGCGCACGATGGGGTCGAGCTCGTTGCCGCGCGCGAGCAGGGAGATGATCTCCGACTCGGCGAACACCGTGCAGGTGCTCGACACGGGCACCTCGACCGCCCCCGCGAGCGCCGCGCTCGAGAGCTCGTCGAGCGAGAGGCGCAGGCGCCCCGCGATGACCTCGAGGAAGCGGCCGGTGCCCGCCGCGCACTTGTCGTTCATCGCGAAGTTGGCGACCGCGCCGTCGGGGCCGACGACGATGACCTTGGTGTCCTGCCCGCCGATGTCGACGAGCGTGCCGCCGTGGCCCGTCGCGCGGAAGACGCCGCGCGCGTGGCAGGTGATCTCGGTCAGCGCGCGGTCGGCGCGGCGCACGAGGTTGCGCCCGTAGCCGGTGGCCACGACCGGCACGCGCGCCACGGTGGCCGTCTCGGCGAGCGCGCGCGCGATGAGCGCCTCGGCCTGCACCTCGAGGCGCGGGTCGGCCGGGTCGATGATGCCGAGCACGAGCGCCCCCGAGGCGTCGACCGCCGCGAGCTTCATCGTGGTCGAGCCGGCGTCGAGCCCGACGGCGGCGACGGGGCCGAGCCCGCTCACGCGCCGATGACCTCGAGGAACGCCGAGAGCCGCGTCGAGACCTGCTCCTCCGAGAACGCGCGCGGGTCGTTGTGGTCGGCCTCGAGCAGCAGCGCCGGCACGCCGAGCTCGGTGGCGAGCTTCTCGCGCTGGTCGATCTGGCCGATCGAGTAGGGCTTGCAGGAGCGATCGGAGTGGAGGATGGCGCCCTGCACGTCGTAGTCGCGCACCATGGTGCGCATGACGTCGAGCTTGTAGCCCGTGCCTCGGTTGAGGATGGGGTGGAGGTAGACGTTCGCCGCCGACTTCATGGGGTGCTCGGGGTCGACGAGCGCCGCGAGCTCGCCCCACGCGTTGGTGTAGGTCGACGCGACGAGCGACACGCCGCGCGCCGCGAGCAGCTCGGAGAGCCAGCGCACGCGCCCCCAGACCGGGAGGTTGTCCCAGATGAGGCGGCGCTTCTCCTGCTTGACCGCGCCGATGCCCTTGGCGACGCGGTCGTCGAGCTCGGCGAGCAGGGTCGCGTAGTACTCGACCGTGAAGGCCTCGCCGCGCATCTCGACGACGGGCGCCATGTGGATGAACTCGTCGAACGCCGTGATGGGCGCGGGGTGGTGCTTGCCGCGCGCGAGCACCTGCGCCCAGAGCTCGACGGCCTCCTTCGAGCGGGCGGTGACCTCGCGCAGGCGCGGCTCGGAGAGCGACTTGCCGACGATGCGCTCGGCCTGCTCGACGGCCGCTTCGAGCTGCTTCTCGACGAACGCGACCATGTGCGGCTCGGCCTGCTCGTAGAGGAACGGCGTGTCGATGAGGATGAGCGGCACCTTGTAGTGGTGCGCGACCACCTGGTACCAGTGCAGCACCGTCTGGCAGATGTTGGTGCAGCACACGAGCACGTCGGGGCGCGGCAGCTTGCCGACGGGCGTCTCGCCGCTGAGCATCGCGCCGAAGTCGGTGCGCGCGTACGAGCAGAGATCGCGCGAGTAGCCGGCGTCCTCGGCGTAGCCCGAGAGCTTCTCGGCCACGCGCCGGATGCCGCACACCGCGCCGTGGTTCTCGGGGAACAGGGGGAAGAAGCCGAGCGCGGTGAAGAGCTCGGCGGGGGCGCCCGAGGTGAGCCAGGCGACCTTGCCGTGGCCGTTGGCGTAGCGCCCCTTGAGGTAGTGCTTGGAGATCAGCTCCTTGAGGCGCGGCGCGGCGAAGTGCGGCGGGGCGAGGTGCTCGTGCTTCCAGAAGCCCTTCTCGTGCATCTTCCACTCGAGCTGGAGACGCTCGAAGCGCAGGAAGACGGCGCCGAGGACGTTGACGTTGGCCTGGTAGCGGAGCTCGTCGGTGAGGGTCATGCGAGCGTCTCCGCGAGCGCCTCGAGGCGCGTGACGACCTGATCGGGCAGCGGCTCGAGGGGGTTGACCTCGACGGCGATGGAGCGGATGCCCTCGGCCTCGAGCGCTTTTCGCACCTGCGGCAGGTAGTAGGCCTCGGGCTCGCAGAACTTCACCTCGTGGAAGATGGCCGCCTTCGCGCCCGTCGCCCGCGCGAGGCCGAGCAGGTGATCGATGCGCGCCTGCACCGACACGCCGCGGGTGGCGTCGGGAGCCCCGCTGAGCATCGACTGCGCGATGCGCGACCAGGGGTCGTCGCCCGTGCCCGGGTGGTAGAGGCGCCTGCCGGTGCAGGTGAAGTCGTCGCCCGCGGCGGTGAGCCCCACGCGCTCGAGCGTGTCGAACAGCTCCATGGGCTCGGGGAGCATGCCCGACACGATGACCGGCGTGCGCCCGTCGGCGCGGTCGCCGGCCGACGCGAGCACCTCGGCGGCGAGCTCGACGAACGCGAGCGGCGGGAGGTACTCGCGCGCGCGCACCACGCGGTAGAACTCGCGCCCCGACAGCGGCAGGCGCGGGCGCGCCTGGTGCAGCGCGCGCAGGCGGCCGTCGGCGGCCTCCTCGACGTGCACGGCCTCGAGGAGCTCGGCGTCGGTGGGCGACGAGCCGACGATGGTCGCGACCTTGTCGGCGAGCCGGCCGATCTCGCGCGCGAGGTACTCGACGGCCACCGGCCCCTCGGCGCGCGGCACGTAGAACGGCAGGATGGGCTTGCCGGGCCGCACGAAGTCGAGCAGCAGGCTGCCGAGCCCCTGGGTGGAGTCGCACGCGTGCGGCAGCACGAAGAGGTCGGCGTCGTCGGCCTGCCCCGAGAGGACGAACGACAGCCCCCCGCGGACGATGCCGCAGGTGTAGGCCTGCAGGTGCCCGTCGCCGAGGGTCGTGTCGGTGCCCGGCGGCCCCCACACCTCGACGGGCAGCACGCCGAAGGCGCGCCAGAGCGCGCGCGGGTGGTGCACGGGGAACACCGCCGCGACCCGGCCTCCGTGGGCCTTGTGCTCCGCGATCACCTGCCGACGGGTGGGGAAGACCGGCACCGAGTCGACGCTCATGGGCCCCTGGCGCAGCAAGGAGCGTACCCCGCTCGCCCCGGAGGGCCCCGGCGTCGCGCGGGAGGCGGCGACCGAGGGGCGCGGGGAGCACCGGCGCGCGGGCGCCGCAGCGCGTCGAGCCCCTCGAACCGACGCGGCGCCCGGTGGAAGGGGGGCGCCGAGGGCCCCGGGCAGGGTTCGGCGCGCGCCGGAAGGTGGGGATCGAGGCGCTCGGAGGGGTGCGGCGCAGGCGCGCCGGAGGGGGTCGAGCGGCTCGATGCGAGACGGCGCGCTGGATTCGCGCCCCCGAGCGCACGACTTGCGCCGCTTCGTCTACGTTTAAGATGCCGGTATATTTTCCAGATAGCCCTTCTTTTGTAATGGAAGCGTCTAGTTTAACACCTGCTGTTGTACAAGTTTTTTTCAACCAATCTCCA
>CAITLX010000958.1 GCA_903893335.1 uncultured delta proteobacterium
GCCCCCCTCTCGGCCTGCGGCGCGGTGTCCGAGCTGCCCGTGCGCGGCGACGCGACGGACGCAGGCATCGACGCGGACGCGGGTCCGACGCCCGTCTGCGCGATCGACGGCGATTGCCGCGTCGCGAACGACTGCTGCACCTGCGCGTCGCTCGGTGCAGGCGAGTCGGCGCCTGCGTGCCCAGGCGAGTGCAAGGCTGCCGCGTGCACGCTCGCGGGCGTGGACTCACTGCGACCGCGGTGCGTCGCCGGAGCCTGCGTGCTCGACGTCGATTGCACCGCAGCGCACGCGCTGTGCAAGTCGATGCCGCCCGCGTGCGGGCCGGGCAAGGTCAACACCGTCGCCAACGCGTGCTGGCGCGGCTGCGTCGACGCGAGGGAGTGCCCGAGCGCGCCGTAGGCAGCGCGGCGCCCGTCACGCGATCTGTCCCTGCGCCGCTCACGCCCCCGAGGGACCGCGCGCCGTCACAGGTGCGCGATCGTCGGCTTCAGGTGGTACAGCATCGCGAGGACGTCCTTCTGCGTCGCCTCGTCGATGCCGTGGGTGGCGAGCGCGCCCATGATGTCGTCCATCGCAGCGAGGTACTCCTCGCCGCTGATGTTCATGCCGCGGTGGGCGTCGATCATGCTCTTGCCCGTGTAGGGCGTCGGTCCGCCCGCGCCGGCCTCCATGAAGTCGGCCAGGTGTCGCAGCGCGACCTTCAGGCGCGCCGGATCCTCGGCCAGCGGCATGAAGCGCTTGGCGATGACGGGGTTGGCCAGGTGCGCGGCGGCGACCGTGTCGACCAGCGCGCGAATGCCTTCGGTGCGCCCGAGGCGCTCGTAGAGAGACGTCGTCATGGGTGTCGGCTCCAGGAAAGGCCAGCGGCTGACACAGCGGCTAGACCGATTGGTCTAGTCAAGTAATAGACCGGTCGGTCTATGTCAAGCCTTGTCCGTGGGCTGCCCGTTCCGAGTCGCCATCTGGAAGTAGAACTCGAGCATTTCGTCGAGCGGCTGGGGGTTTCGCTGCAGCCGACTGCGCAGGGCCGCGCCCTCCCAGCAGTTCACGAGCAGCTTCGCCAGGTGGTGGGGGTCGGCGCCGGGCGCGAGCTCGCCGCGGGCGTGCGCCTCCACCAGGCAGGCCGCGAGCTGGTCGCCGATCGTGGTCAGGCAGCCGTCGATCTTCGTGCGAAAGGCCTCGCTCACGCCGGCGAGCTCCTGCCCCAGGCCCCCGAGCATGCAGCCGAGGTAGCCGTCGCCGCGGTAGCTCTCGCGGGTGGCCTCGAAGAAGCTGCGCACGCGCGTCAGCGGGGGCGCGCCGTTGTCGGACAGGCAGGCGGCGAGGCCTTGATGAACGGCCCCCATGTACATGTCGACCGCCTGCAGCGCGAAGTCCTCTTTGCTCGCGAAGTGGTGGTAAAAGGAGCCCTTCGGCGTCCCGGTCGCCGAGAGCAACGCCTGCACCCCGAGGTCGTTGTAGCCGCGCTCGAGCAGCATCTTGAGCCCGGCTTCGAGCAGCTGTCGCTTGGTGGGGTGCATCGATTCGGACATGGCGCGCGTCGCCCCTCTAGGTAGCACGGCCGCCATTCGCACGAGCGCGCGGGGTTCGAGCCCCCTCACGACGCGGCTCCCCCACCTCGAGCGCCGCGAGCTCGACGCGGCGCGCGGCGCGAGCGTACGCGAGGCGGCGGCGCTCGTCGTGAACGCGGGCCGTCAGCGTGGCTGCGCGGGGGCGCCGGCGCAGACGACCGTCGTGGTCTGCGGATTGTAGAGGCCCGAGGTGAACATCTGGACGAGGCCGTTCCAGA
>CAITLX010000959.1 GCA_903893335.1 uncultured delta proteobacterium
CCGCGAGCAGCGCGGCCTCGCCGAGCGTGACCGAGCGCGCGGGCTTGCCGAAGTAGTTGCGCGCGGCCTCCTCGATGCCGTAGCGGCCGTGCCCGAAGTAGATGTGGTTCAGGTACAGCTCGAGGATCTCGTCCTTGGTGAGCTCCTCCTCGAGCCTGCGCGCGAGGATGACCTCGCGGATCTTCCGGGCGTAGGTCCGCTCGGGGTCGAGCAGGAGGTTCTTCACGACCTGCTGCGTGATGGTGCTGCCCCCCTGGCGCGTGCGGCCGGCGCGCAGGTTGGCGACGAGCGCGCGCAGCAGCCCGCGCGCGTCGAAGCCGCGGTGCTCGTAGAAGCCGACATCCTCGGCGGCGAGGACGGCGAGCTTGACGTGCGCCGGCAGGCTCGCGATCGGCACCACGGTGCGCCGCTCGGTGAACAGCTCCGCGAGCAGCATGCCGTCGCGCGCGAGCACGCGCGTGACCTGCGGAGGGTGGTAGTTGCCCTTGAGGTCGAGCGTGGTCGGCAGCCCCTGCTCGTAGTGCCGCAGCACGAGCGCGACGGCGACGACGCCCGCGAGCCCGAGCGCGAGCAGCGCGACGACCGCGCGCCGCAGCCACCTCAGCCCGGTCGCGAGCACGGCCTCAACTGAACAGCCGCAGCGCCACCAGCGTCGCGACGATGCCGAGCAGCACGCACGCGGCTGCGACGCCGGCGACGAGCCCGAGGCTCACCCCGCCGCCGCGCGGCCCGTGGAGCGTGGCGGCGCCGGAGGGCCCCGCGCTCGCGCCGCCTGGGTGGGGCGAAGGGGTCGTCGCCGAGCCCGGTGCGAGCGAGCCCTCGCCGGGGGCGGCCGACGGCATGGCGAAGGCCATCGCCGACATCGAGCCGGCGAACGGCTGGAGCGCGAGCGCGAAGTCGGTCGCGGTCGCGTACCTGTCCTCGGGCTTCTTCGCGAGCGCGCGCGCGATGACGGCGCCGAGTCCCGCGGGGAACACGAGCCCGGCCACCCGCTGATCGAGCGGGATGGGCTGCTTGGCCACGTGCAGCTGGAGGAACTCCATCGGCGACTTGGCCTCGAACGGCAGCTTGCCCGTGAGCACCTCGTAGAGGATGACCGCGAGCGAGTAGAGGTCGCTCGACGCGGTGAGCGTCTTGCCCTGCGCCTGCTCGGGCGACATGAACTCGGGCGTGCCGAACACCATGCCCTCCTGCGTCAGCATGATCGAGCCGGGGTTCATCTCGCGCTCGGTCACCTTGGCGAGCCCGAAGTCGAGCACCTTGGGGTAGTCGCGCATCCCGCCCTGGGTGCAGAGGAAGATGTTCTCGGGCTTGAGGTCGCGGTGCACGATGCCCGCGCGGTGGGCCTCCTCGAGCGCGCCGCAGCACTGCACGAGCACGGGGATCGCGCGCGCGACCGCCATCGGCCCCTCGGAGCGCACCGACTGGTGGAGGTTCTTGCCCTCGAGGTACTCCATGACGATGTAGAGCGAGCCGTCCTCGAGCTCGCCGTACAGGTGCACGCGCACCGTGTTGGGGTGCGTCAGGTGGCTCATCGCGCGCGCCTCGCGGCGGAAGCGCGCGACCAGATCGAGCCGAGCGGTCAGCTTCGGGTGCAGGATCTTGATCGCGACGAGGCGATCCATCGCCACTTGGCGTGCTTTGTAGACGGCTCCCATGCCGCCCGCGCCGATCTTCTCGAGGATGTGGAACTGTCCGTCGAGAATCTCTCGGCCGACGAAGGGGTCGGGCGGAGCCATAGGTCCCTTTCGTAGCACAGACTCGCGGCGGGCCGGCGACGCGCGCTAGCGCGGGGTCGATTCGTCGGGCAGGGCCTCCCATCGGAGCGACTCGCCGACCTCGGAGGAGATGCGCCGCGAGCGCCCCGGCGACGCGAGCGGCACGACGTAGAGCCCCGGCCCCTTGTCGCCCGCGCGGGTCGAGAAGTAGGCGAGCAGCCGGCCGTCGGGGCTGCACGCGGGGTAGGCGTTGGAGCCCTGCCCCTGCGTCAGGCGGGTGAGCCCGCCGCCGCGGAGATCGCTGCGAAAGAGGTCGGAGTCGCGCCCGACGCGCACCGCGTAGACGACCGCGAGCCCGTCGGGGCCGTCGCAGAACGCGGGGGCCGCGGCGGAGTAGCCGGGCGGCGAGATGGCCTTGCCGTCGACGTAGATGCGCTGGCCGGCCTGGCCGCCCGCCACGTAGGCGAGGTGCCCGCCGGGGCCGAGCGCGGGGTGGGTCGCGAGCAGCGCGGTCGACGAGGGCTCGAGCCGCGCGAGGTCGGGCGCGCCGGTGTAGACCACGCTGGTGGCGTCGCTCGCCACGGCGACGGCGATGCGCGCGCGGTCGGGCGAGAACGCGACGCCGAGCACCGAGCCGGGCCAGGGCAGCGGGACGCGCGTCGCCGAGGGGCCGCGCACGAGGTCGAAAGGGGAGCGGTCGCGGCTCAGGCCGTAGAACACCTCGCCGCCGGGCCCGAGGGCGGGGGCGACCGCCGTGGCTCCCTCGGGGCTGACCGCGTGCAGGTGGAAGCCGTCGGCGTCGATGGCGAACACCTGGCGCCCGCTGCCGACGCGCGCGCCGAACACCATCTCGCTGGCGAAGCCCCCTGCGCGCCCCGTCAGCGCTCGCAGCAGCGCGTCCGAGGCGCGGTGCGCGGCGGTGCGCGTCGCGGCGATCTCGACGGCGACGCGGTGCTCGAAGGCGGGCGCCTTGCCGCGCGCCGGGAAGAACGCCTGCGCGGCGAGCTCGACGCGGTCGCCCGGCAGCGCGGTGGCGGTCGTGCGCACGACGACCGAGACCCCCTTCGCGCGCCAGGGCGCGGGGTCGAACGGCGCGTCGGCGAAGAGCGGGCCCGGCGCCCCGTCGCCGTCGGCGAGCACCGACCACGCGCCGGCGCGATCGAGGTCACCGCGCACCACGAGCTGCAGCGTCGTCTCCGCGTCGCTGCGGGTGACGAGCGACATGACCGCGAGCCGGGGGAGCTCGGCCGCCGCGGCGCCGGTGACCGGCACGGTGCCGAGATCGACGGTCGCGTCCGCCGAGGGCTCGCCGCCGACGGCCTGCGCGCACGCGCGGGACGGCGCGAGCAGCAGCGGCGTGGTGGCGACGAGCGCGAGCGCGACGGCGGGGAGCTTCATTCGCATCGGGCCCTCTGCGTACACGAGAACTGCAGGCGCAGGCTCTGGCCGAGCACGTCGGGGTAGAGGGGCGGCGGCGGCGGCAGCTCGGCGCCGCTGCCCTCGAGGGCGGCGAGCGCGCCGCGCAGCCGCTGGTCGAACACGGCGTTGCCGCTCGGCGCGACGATCGAGAAGCCGACCACGTTGCGCGAGGGTCCGACCCGCACGACGACCGAGGCGCGCAGCTTGCCGAGCTCGTCGAAAGGCAGCGCGCCGCGGATGGGGAAGCGCGCGCTGAACCACGCGTCGAGCTGCGCGCGGTAGAGGCCGACCGCGTGGGCCTTGAGCGGATCGCTCTCGGTGCCGTGGCGCACGCCGTCGGCCTCGCCCGGCGTGTCGACGTTGGCCGGCGCCGCTGGAGCGAGCTGCGCGGGCGAGGGGTCGGCGACGCGCGCCAGCGCGGCGTCGCTCGGTGCGACGCCGGCATCGGCGGGCGAGGGCGCGGCGAGGGCGGCGTGCGGCG
>CAITLX010000960.1 GCA_903893335.1 uncultured delta proteobacterium
GACCAGCTTGGCCTGTGGCACCGCCGCGCCGTCACGGTCGCCGCCCCCGACGACATCTTCGCCCACGGCTGAGGCCGCCGCCCGCTGCGCGCGTCGAGTCCCTGGCGCGCCGCCCCCTCGTGCTTACGCTTCTCCCTCGATGCACCGCAAGAAGCCGCTCTCGCCCAACGCGCTGCGTCGCGCGATGGCGCGCGCCGACGACAAGCTCGCGCTCGCGCGCGAGAGGCTCGCGGCGCTCGAGCCGGGGGGGACCCCCGAGCGACCGATCGAGGTCGCGAGCGCGTCGCTCGTCGAGCCGCGCGCGCAGTCCGCGCCCTGCCTTCGCTGCGGGGGCCCGCTGCGCATCGACGAGCACACTGCCGAGTCGATCGGCGGCCTGCGGCTGCGCGTGGTCCACGCCCGGTGCGCGCAGTGCGCCTCGCCCCGCCTGCTTTACTACCGCGTCGGCAGCGCGCTCCCGAGCTGAGCGTTGCCTCTTCGGGGCGCTGCGGTCGCGCGCTCAGCGCCCCGCTGCGATCGAGACGCCGATCGCGACGAAGAGCGGCGCGAGCAGCAGGAGCATCATCGGCCACGCCCAGCGGTGGGCGAAGTTGATCGTCCAGCCCATGCCCGAGAGCTTGGGCACCCAGAGGCGCGCGTCGCGCGCGTTCGCGTAGTAGAGCCCGTGCCAGCCCTCGAGCCCCGGGCCACCGCGCGCGCGCGCCGCCGCGAGCGCGCGCTGCACGGCGCGCCCCCCGACCCCGAGCGCCACCGCGACGAACAAGAGGGGAAACGCGACGAGCGCCCCCGGCGAGCGCGGCTGCACCATCGGCAGCGCGACGGCCAGCAGCGCGAACGTCGCCGCGACCGCGATGCCGAGCGCGCGCATCAGCGTGCGCGTCGCCTCGGCGGCCTCGGGCAGGCGCGCGTCCATGCGCGCGGTCGACACGCGCGCGAGCACCTCGACCGTGACGACGAGCACGAGCCCGATGACGAGCGGCCCGAACACGCCCGCCGGCGACCGGTGCGACCAGCCGTCGGCGACGCCGCCGGGCCCCCAGTGCGACACCCACACCTCCGGCAGGCTGCCCCACGACAGGGCGAGCACCAGCGCGGCGAGGGCGAGCAGAGCAGGCGCGACGAACGGCATGGGCCCCAGCCTAAGGCGAGCGCGGCGGGGCACAAGCCCGCGCCGCGCTGCCCCTCCCCTGCGGCTCAGAGGTCGCGCAGGGTCATGTCGCGGATGTAGTCGCGCTTGCCGAGGTCCACGCCGTTGTGGCGCAGGATCGCGTAGGCGGTGGTCGCGTGAAAGTAGAAGTTCGGCAGCGCCATCTGGTTGAGGTAGTCGGGGCCGAGCATCCCCTTGCCGGGCAGGAACGACAGCGGCACGACGACGCTCTTGGCGCCGGCGAAGTCGGCCTCGGTGAACGAGCGGAGGTAGGCGACGACGGCGCGCACGCGCGTGTGAAGCTCATCCATCGTCGTCTCGGTGTCGGGGTGCACCGGAGGCTGCTTGCCCCCGAGGCGGGCGGCGGCGAACTTCGCCGCGTCGCAGGCGGCCTGCACCTGGCGCACCAGCGGGTACTGGTCGGGCGCGAGGCGCGCGGCGAGCAGCGTGTTCGGGTCGAACGACTTCTTCTCGGCGTAGCTCGACGCGGCGGTGAGCCACAGGTCGAGGTTGTCGAGCATGCTGGCAAGCTGGGGCACGGTGGCCGCGTAGAGGGACATGGGGCCGACGTGTACCCTCCGCGGGCGCGGCGAGCCAGGGGCGAGGCCCCGGCAGGCGGCCCCTTGC
>CAITLX010000961.1 GCA_903893335.1 uncultured delta proteobacterium
CCAGTGGTAGAGTTGCTGGCTTTTCCGGGCAGCTCTGGAGCGACGCCCGTCCGCTGATCGGGTTTGCGGCGGTGAGTGTAGAGATGTGTGCGCCGCAAGGCGCGAAGCGTCTCGCGAGGACGCGGCGCTCTGTGGCCGACGCAAGTGGCAACCAGATGGTGAGGTCCGCCGCCTCGGGCGCAAAGGCTTGGTACACGAGAGGCGTGACCCGAATGCTGTTCGATCGCCTCCCGGCGCGGCGGTAGCGCGTCGCCTGGCAGTTTGTGGGGCTGATCTGCCTCTCGGCGTTGCGAAGCACCAGAGGTGTCGGCCTCAGGGCAGCTTCCGGAATCCTACCCCACAGGCGACCCGAGGTTTAGGTCAACCCCACCTCCGCCCCATCGCCTCGTACGCGCGAAGGATCGGCAAGAGCACCGGTGCGATGCGCCCGGTGTGGTTGGCCCGCGCGGCGAGGGCGTGGAAGACGCCGGCGGTGGCGAGCGACGCTGCGCAGGCCGCCACGGTCGCCAGCGGCGAGAGGCCGGGGCAGGGCAGCCGAGCTGCGCCCCAGTGCGCGGCGACGATGGCCCACTCGAGCAGCGCCAGCGCGGCGAAGCCACCGCGCACGCCGAACCGGCGAAACATGGCGCGTGCGAGCGGATTGCGCTCGAGTGCGATCGTGCCGGCGCGAAGAATGCCCCGCCAGGTGGTGCCGACGTCGAGCGTCCAGCCCGCGAACCAGACGAGCGTGCCGAAGAGGAGGAGGGCGAGGGTCATCGAGGGGAAGACGTTCTCCGGGGGAGGGGTCTGACGCGCGATCGCACGCGAAGCGCCGATTCGTGCCGCGGCGGAGCCCGCTGGTGGCTCAGCGCCCGCCCGGGTGCCACGCTCTCGACGGGCGCCCGGTCAGACAAGCCGTCGCCGAGACGTCTACCGCTGCCATGGAAGTCCACGCCCTGCGCATCTTCGTCGCCACCCGCCGGGAGGCCGTTCCGGCCGAGTGCGCGCGGTTTCTAAGCGTCGACGGCTCCGTGCCCGGCGCGGTCACGGCGTGGGACCACCATGTAACGGGCGAGCGGATCAACCTCGACGCGATGCCCGACCTCGTCGATGCGTCGGCGTACGACGGCGTGGGCACGACGCTCGCCGACGCGGACGCCGTCGCAAGCGTCGTGGCCGTGCTGCGCGGCGGCAAGGCGAGGCTTCCGCCCGCCGTGCGCGCCACGCTCGAGTGCGCGTCGCACTGGTGCGACCACCTCGCTCCCCACCCGGCACACGACGCGGCGTCGAACCGCCTCGGCCGCGGCCTGAACGACGCCCTCGGGGCGCGTTTCGCGGCGGTGCCGCGCGAGCGCATCTCTGCGGCCTTCGAGGCGGTGTGCCGAGCGCTCGAGGCCGACATCGTCGCGGGGCGCCCGCTCCCGTTCGAGGACCACGAGGCGGAGCAGCACGCCCTCGCCGCGCGGCTCGTCGCCCAGGGGAGGTTGCGCCTGATCGGGCGCGTCGCGCTCGTCGATCTGGTGGGCTTTCCCGGCGTGGACCCAGCTGCGTGCTACGCGCTGCACGAGTGCCCGGTCGCCGTCGCGGTCGATTCGCATCCCGTGGGAGGCTGGAAGTACACCGTGGGCGTCAATCCACGCGTGGCCGACGCCCCGCGCGATCTCGGCCCGGCCCTGCGTGCGCTCGCACGCGCCGAGCACGCACATGGCTCGCCCGCGCGTGGCCCCGAGCCGCTGCCGGGCCAGGAGAACTGGGGCGGTCGCGCGACGGTCTTCGGGTCGCCCTGGAATTATGCCTCGCGGCTCGAGCCCGAGGAGGTCGTGGCTACCGTCGCGCGCGCGATGGGGTGGGGGTAGTCCCGAATCGCGCCGGAGGCTCGTTGCGTCTCGCCGGGGCGGACGATGGCGCTCCGGCCCAAAAAGGCAACCTCCCGTGTCCGATCGGGCGGTGACGCTCGTCTCCAGGGGTGATGCGCACGCTTCGCGGAGGAGGAGGCCACGGTGGCCGCGCAGCGCTGGCGAGCGCTGCCTGGATGGCGGCGGCGCTGGCGCTGTTTCCCGGCGTGGCGGTCGCGTCCCCTCCGCGCGACCGGATGGAGCCACTGCCCAGCGAGCTGTTGGCGGAGCCGATCGAGATCGAGGCTTGCCCAGGGCTGACCGTCATCGAGTGGCGCCCGACGCGCGGCGAGCGGGACACGACCTCGCCGAGCGACGAGGGGGTCGAGCTCATGAACCGGCTCTGCCGGCTCGCCATCGACCGCTTCCCACGCTTCGTGAAGGCGAGACACCGCCCCGCGCTCGACGTCGGTGGCGCGTTCGAGGGGTTGCGGCTCTGCCTCATGCCCGCCGACGTCGACAACCAAGGGCTCGAGCGGCGCAACCTCAACGACAACGATGGCCGGTTCGTCGGGCGCATAGTGCAGGGGACGACGTATTTCTGGGGCTACCTCGACGTCCACCATCAAACGATCTTCATGAGGAACGACGCGCTGGACCCCTCGCGCGCTCCGAATCCTGGATTCGAGCGAACGTTCGTTCACGAACTGTACCACGCGATGAGCGACTACTCGGGGCAGCGCGCCCGGGACGGCGACCTCGTCGAGGAGGAGATGGCGGGGAGGTTTGAAGCGTATTGTGGCTTCCCCGAAGAAGGAATCGACGGGGCGAGCGTCGGGACGCCCATCTGGGTCCGTCCGAAGGAGACGTGGCGCGTTCCGCCGATGGGCCGCGCGCTTCCTCGTGTCCGACGCCGGCCCCACCCTGCGTCCAGCATGGTGCCGAGCAAGACAATCCCGTCGCTCGGATGAAGGCCCCCATGCACCACGCGACGCGAGTTCCCGTCACCCGCCACTTCACCGGTCGCGCGCAGCACCGCGGGCTGCGCCGCGACGTCCTCGACTTCGTCCTCGGGTACGGCGTCGAGGTCGAGGCCGCCGAAGCGCACAGCTACACGGTCGTCGAGAAGCTGCTGCCTGCCGACCTCATCGGCGCGCCCATCGTCCGCCGGGCGCGCGAGTGGGTCGTCGTCACCAGCCGCGACGGCGTGCTGCTCACCTGTTACCGCCGCAAGGCCGC
>CAITLX010000962.1 GCA_903893335.1 uncultured delta proteobacterium
CTCCCACACATTGCCAGCAAGGTCCGACTGGCCCCACTTGCCGTTGCCGGCAGCTACCGACCCGACCGGCGCGATGTTGGCAACGCCGGTGCACGTACCCGTGCCGCCCCAGTAGCAACCGTAGACAGCGAGGCTCGTATTCGCCCCGGGCACGGTCGACCCCCACGGGTATGCGCGGTTCTCGCTCCCGCCCGCCGCGGCGTATTGCCATTCGGCCTCGCTCGGCAGGAAGCCGCCGTCCCAGAGGCAGAAGGCGGCTGTCTCGAACCACGTCGCGCAGTTGGTCGGGCGCTTCTCGTTCGTCCCCGGTGCGCCCGTCCACGTCTGATAGGTCGAGTCGCACGCCAGGTTCGCATCCCAGGCGCCCTTCGTCGTCGCGAGGCTCGCGCTCCACGCCACGTCCCACCCGGGCTCGTAGCCGCCGCTGCCGTTCGACAGGCCGCTGCCGCCATTGAGGTGCGTGTGCTTGCCCGCTCCAGCAGCGGGCGTCCAACCTGCCACCACGGCGTCCACGAACTTGCGGAAGCGCCCGACGGTGATCTCGTACTTGTCGAGCTTGTAGTCGCTCACCGTGGCCGTGTGCGTGCTGTCGAGCTGCACCGTTCCGCCCGGGACGGTGAGGCTGGTGCAGCAACTCTGGTTACCCCCGGGGCCGCAGTTGGAGAGACCATCGCCGCCGGCGGCGCAGCTCAGGGGGGTGGCGAGGCACGAACCTCCGGTGCACGCGCTGTTCGACGGGCACGCCTGGTCGCCCCATTGACCGGCTGCGCTGCAAGTCTGCGCGACGGTCGTCGCTCCTGCCTTGCACTGCTTCGCCCCCGGCACGCACACGCCGGTGCACGCTCCGCTCACGCAGGCGTAGGGGCACGCCGTCGTCTGGGAGGCGCACGCTCCGGCGCCCGCGCAGGCGTAGGTCGTGGCCGTGGCGCCGACGCAGGTCGCGGCGCTGCACGCGCTGGTCGCTCCCCAGTCGGTGCAGCCGTTCGGCTGCGATTCGCAGGCTTGCACGAGCGCGCCCGAGCAGCGCGTCGCGCCGAGCGTGCAGACGTTGGAGCACGCGCCGACGCACGCGCCACCCGAGCAGGTCTGCCCGCCGGTACACGCCGCTCCGGGCGTCCAGCCGTAGCAGCCACTCGTCTGCAAGTCGCACGATTGCGGGCCGCCGCCGCTGCACCGCTTCTGGCCCACGCTGCACGAGTCGGAGCAGGCGAGGATGCACTGGTTGCCCGAGCAGGTCTGGTTGGTCGGGCACGCCTCGGCCGCGGCGAACGCGTAGCAACCCCCGGCTTGGAGCGCGCAGCGCGCGATGTCCGCGCCCATGCACGACGCCTGGCCGGCGTTGCACGTGCTCACGCAGGCGTCGGCATCGGGGCTCGCGTCGGCGTCACCGGCGTCCACATCGCCCGCTGCGTCCGCGGACGACTCGGAGACGTCGTCCGGCGCATCGATGGACGCGTCCGCCTCCCCCGCCCCATCGAGGCTCGCATCGACGTCCTGCCCCGCGTCGGCGCCAGCGGCGCCGGTGATGTCGCCCTCCTCGAAGCCGAAGGTGGGGACGCACCCCGCGGTCGCGACTGCGCCCAGAGCGATTGCGAGGGTCGCCGTCCCGCGCAGCTTCACCACGCCCCGCCGACGCCCCAGCCAGGCCCGCCCGCCATGACCACGGGGCCTGTTTGCACCCGCGCCGTGCTCTCGGCGCTCGGCTTGAAGAGCAGCCAGCTTCCGACGCCGAGGCCCACGGCGCCCAGGCCGAGTGTGGCGATGGTGACGACGTTGAGCGTCTTGATCGAGTCGTCCGCGCTCTTGCCCGTGGCGTTGCAGCGGGCAAGGTCTGCATTGCAGTTGTCCTCGGCGACGGTGCGCTTCTGGGTGGCGAGGACGTAGCTGACGACGCCGACTCCCGCGAGGGCGAGACCAG
>CAITLX010000963.1 GCA_903893335.1 uncultured delta proteobacterium
ACGATCAGGCGATGGATCGGCTTCTCGAACGGCCCGGCGGTGGCGGCCACCTTTCGCGAGTCGGGGTAGCCGACGACGTCGACCTTCTGCGGCGCGGCCGAGACGCAGAGGTAGACGAGGGGCTCCTCGCCGTCGTTGATCATCTGGTGGGCGTGGTCGGGCCCCACCGGGAAGGCGATCCAATCGCCGGCCCGAACGGGCACACGCTCCTCGCCGATGCGCGCGATGCCGCTGCCGCGCAGCACGTAGAGCCCCTCCTCCGTCGCGCAGTGGTAGTGGTGCGGGAACGACACGCTCCCCGGCGCCACCTCGGTCAGGTTCGCGCCGAGCATCTGGCCGCCCGCGGCGGCGCCCAGGCGACGCAGCACCATCCGGTGCTTGCCGCGGCTCATGGGCATCTCCGGCACCTCGTCTCCAGCGACCACGTTCGGATGTCTCCGCTCGCTCATCGCCCAAGGGTGCCGCGCGCACGTGGCCATCGTCAACGGGCTCCCGCCGACCCGCAGCACCTTCCGGCTCGCTTGCTCGCCGCGTCAGGGCTGGGAGAGCACCGTCCTGCTCTCGGCGGCAGCCTCGACGTCGGCGCGGTGGAACGGCAGCGGCACATGTCCGGCCGCGAGCCACGTCTGCATCTGGTCGCCGAAGTGCGGCGAGGTCGGGTCGCCGCTCGACCCGCCGGCGAAGTCGACGGTCGCCTCCGCGTCGCCCGCCGCGTCGAAGCCCACGACCATGCGGTAGAGCCCGATCTGCGTCGCGTCGAAATGGCCGAGCGGGGCGCCCTTGCCGAAGAACGGCACCTCCGCGACGTTCACGGTGTCCACGTGCCCACCGACCGGGAACCGCGGCAGTGCGAGGTCGTGCCCGTACGCGCTGGAGAACACCGCGGCCTGCACGTCGGCGAGCTTGAACGCGGCGGGGTCGGTGCCGCCGAAAGCGGTGGTGAGCCACGCCGCGGTGTCGTCGAGCGACGCGAGGAGCAGCGCGCGCCTGCCGCCCGCGGGCAGGAACGTGTCCGCCGCTGCGTAGCGCCCCGCGAGCGTGTTGTGCAACGCGCCGATCAGGAAGGGCGGCGACTTGCTCCCGACGGCCTCGAAGAGCGTGCTCGTCATCGGCTCCTCGAAGAGCCGCTTCGCGGCGAACCACTCCAGCCCGAGCAGCACGAGCGGCTCGCCCTGGTCCTTGCCGAAGTTGCGGTCCCACGCGGCGAGCTTGCCGCCCAGCGTCGCGAGGTCGTCGCGGGTCGCCCACGCGGCGAGCGCGGGGTCGGTCGTCCGCGCCGCGAGCGCGTCGGCGAGCATGGGCAGCAGCGCGTCCGCCATCACGCTGTGCTGGTCCCGCTGGAGCGCCTCCATGTCCGCGCGGGCGACCGGCCCCTTCGCGACGAGCGCCTGCAATGCCTGATCGACCCGGAACGCGCGGAACGCCGTGGCGTAGAACCCCCCGTAGTAGAAGGCGTCGTTCTCGACGTCGCCGTCGGCGGTGAACCCCCACGGATCGTTGTTCGCCGTCGAGAGGTAGCCCTTCTCGGGGTCGCGCCGCGACGGCAGCTTGTCGGCGCCGAGGAACCCACGCGTCCAGAGCGACGCCTGATCGTCGCCCTTCATCATCCGCCACGGCATGGGGTGGGACGACGGATCGCCGCGGTCGGGGATCTGGACGTGCACATGGTACGTGATGTCGTCCGCGTCGGCGGCGAGGTAGTTGACGCCGCCGACCTCCGCGAGGTCGACCGCGCGCTCGAACTCGTCGACCGACTGTGCCCGGTCGATCCCGAGGAACGACGCCGACTCGGGCGTCCCCTTGAAGCCGACCCAGCCGAGCAGGATGCCATTGCCGCTCGCGATGAACGCGCGCGGCAGCGGGAGGATCGCGTCGGGGAGGATCACGCCGTAGCCCGGCACGTCGTAGATCGTCACGTCCGTCGTCGTCGCGTCGCCCACCTTGCCGCTCGGCCCGAGGACGCGGATCGACTCCTTGCGCGCTACGACCGGACGATCGGCGTCGCCCAGGCGCACCGACGAGGAGTCGGGCGAGAGCGTCACGTCCCAGATGTCCATGCCGTCGCCGTAGTTCGTCGTCGCCGTCCAGCCGAGCTTGCGGTTGTGGCCGAGCTGCACGGTCGGTGCGCCGACGAACGCGAACCCCGCGACATCGAGCGTGCCGCCGGCGTCCGCGCTGTTCATGTGCAGCGGCCAGAACCTCGACGGGCTCGTCAGCGTCTGGTGCGGATCGCCTGCGAGCCACGACTTGCCGCTGGCCGAGCGCGACGGCCCCACGGCCCAGTTGTTCGAGGCGAACAGGTCGGCGAACCACGCACGCGGCACGTCGACCGACGGAGGCGGCGGCAGCGGGACCGGCGGGCCGATGAGAGGCGGAGGTGCGGTGCCGAGCTGCGGCGGCTGCTCGCCGTCCTTCATCCCGAAGACGTCGAACGCGGGCTGGAGCAGCGGGTACCGCGACGCGAAGTCCGGGACGATGCGGTAGATCGCGGACGCGAGCAGCTCGTAGTCGAGCGTCGACGACAGGCCGAAGGTGAGCCGCTTCCCGATCGCGAACGCGTGCCACGTCTCCCAGTCGTCGGGGACGAAGTCGAGCTCGGCCGGCCCAAGCCCATAGGGGCGCGGCGCCTTGCCCGAGCGGACCTCGGAGAGCCGCGCGTTCACGCCGCGCGTCCAGGCGTCGAAGAGCGGCGCGTCGTCCGGGTGCTCGGCCTGCATGCGAGCCCAGTCGAGCTGCCCCCAGTGTGCGAAGTTCAGCGCGCGCGCTCCCGTGTCGTCCTTCACGCTCGCCGCGCCGAGGACCTCGGCCAGCGTCCCGAGGGCCTGACGCCTCCCGATCTCCATCTGGAAGAGCCGGTCACGCGCCATCGCGTAGCCGGCTCCGTAGAACGCGCCCGCGTCGTCGCTCGCGTAGACGTGCGTGATGCCGAGCCCATCGGTGATCAGCTCGATCGGGCCGGGCTCGTTCGCGCGAGCAGGGTCGGAAGAGGAGCAGCCCATCGCGACGAGGCCGAGGGCGAGGATCGGGAGGCTGCTGCGCATCGTGCTCCGAAGCTACAAGGGCAGGCCCGGCGCGCCAAACCCATTCATCCCCAGCAACCCCATCGCCAGCTCCACCGCCTGGCTCTTCTGGATGTTGTGGCCGCCCGCCGCGAACACCAGTCGCGGTCCGGGCGGCAGCGCGCCGGCGTGCTCCTCAGAGACTGCGCGCTCAATCAAGGAGTCGTCCAACGCCCAGGCCGCCAGCGTAGGCACCGTGAGCTGCGCCGTGTTGCGGACTTGCACCTGGAAATCCAGCGCGGCGACGCAGCGCAGCGTGTGGGCGACCGCGTCGTCGGTCAATTGCTGCGTCGGAAAGCCCGCCTGGCGCAGCATGGCGCGAAACATGAGCCGCGTCGGCCCCGCGAGCATGGGCATGTCCACGGCGCGGGCCAGCAGCATCGGACCGGCCAAGCGGCGGAGCACGTGGTGCGGACGCAGGCCGATGGACGCGATGAGCCCCAGCCCAGCGACGCGGTCCGGGGCCTGGACGGCCGCCGACAGGGCTACGGCGCCGCCCATCGAGTGGCCGATGACGGCGCAGCGGGGGATAGCCAGGGCGCGCAGGGCGTCGATGACGAACGCCCCGCGCGCAGCGATGCTCGGATCGGGCGCGGTCGCCAGCGGCGTGCCACCAAAACCGGGCAAGTCGAGCCGGACGAACCGTACACTGTCCGGCAGTGCAGCGCCGAGCCAGCGGAAGTCGCGGACACTTCCTGGCAGACCGTGGATGGCGACGACAACCGGGCCCGCGCCTTCGTCGGTGTAGCTGAACGGCCCGCCGGGCACATGCGCAAGACGGAGTGGCGGATCACGGGGCAAGGACGGCGTGGTCATGGGCATCCCTGGCGCGTAGGAGACGCGAGCCAGTCGGGCGGAGCGGGTTGGGCGTGAGCGGGCAGCGAGAAGGCTACAGTCATGCTTCGGGTCAATCTCGTTGAATCATGCGGACGCCTCGCGACGCGACGGCCCCCAGCAGAACCGCCAGCCATATGGTAGCCATGACGAGCAACCAGCGGCGCTGAAGCCACCAGTCTGGACCCAGCACGGCCCAACCGACCGCGATGTTGGCAAGCACAAACATTGCGGCGCGCATTGCGCGCTCATGAGGCGATTGATGCACGCACCTACGGACCAGAAATCCGGACAGCACGCCAAAGACCGCCCCGAGACTTGCGCCGGGGAGTCCGCCCCAGAACATCCCACCGAAGAACGGCCCAATCCAGCCTTCCCCTCTCTCGTATTCGTGTATGCTCACGATTACGCCGCTGCAAATCACTCCGACCATCGCACCGCGTCGCGCCGCAATTCCGATCGCTCTCTCCGGCACGCCCAGGGGCCAACCGCCGAGCGCGAAGGTCAAGACAAAGACGGCCGCTTCCGCTCCAAGAAACTCCACGACCGACGGGTACGGCCGGTGGCCTCCGAGCAGCCGAGCAGCGCGGATGGCACAGAGCACCGGCCAGGTGGCGCCTCCAGAGGCTATCGCAGCCAAGGCGACGGTCATGCCGCGCCGTCCCGCGGCACCCGCACCCAGTGGAGTCCCGGCGTCCATTAGAACGGACCGTCTGGCCCGGGATTACCCGCGCCGGGCACGTAGGAAACGCGAGCCACTCGGGCGGAGCGTGGAGGCCGGAGCGGGCCGCGGGCAGGCGACATAGGGGGACTTTATGCGATCCGGCGTCCCCGCAGCAACCCTGCGGCGGGTCACCTCACGCAGAAGTTGGCCCGAGAGCGCGCTCCCTGTCCCATTTGGTTTTGTTGTTCACCTAATACGAATACAATCTGACTTGCTTACATGCGGGTA
>CAITLX010000964.1 GCA_903893335.1 uncultured delta proteobacterium
CCCCCCGGGCGCGCGAGCGCGACGCCCGTCATCAGCCCCGCGCCGCGCACCGCGGTGACGTCGTCGCGACCCGCGAGCGCGCGCGTCAGCGCCTCGCGCGCCGCGCCGCCGACCGCTCGCGACCGCTCGACCAGCGCCCCCTGCTCGAGCGCGTCGAGCAGGGCGAGCGCCGTCGCGCACGCGAGCGGAGCGCCGTGGAACGTCGCGGTGTGCACGACCTCGCGCGAGGGCTCGCGCGCCCACGCCGCCATGACGTCGGGGCGACCGAGGCACGCCGACAGCGGGAGCCCCCCACCGAGCCCCTTGCCCAGGCAGACGAGGTCCGGCACGGCGCCCGCGTCGCACGCGGCGAACATCGCCCCCGAGCGGCCGAGGCCCGTCCAGATCTCGTCGGCGACGACCAGCGCGCCCGCCGCGTGCGCCTCCGCGACGAGGCTCGCGAGGAAGCCCGGAGGCGGCGTGACGACCCCGCCGCGCCCGAGGATCGGCTCGACGAGCACGGCGCCGACCTCGCCCCCCGCGAGCGCCGCGCGCGCCTCGTCGAGCGCCCGCTCGGCCGTCGCCCCGTCGAGCCCCGGGTAGGCGGCGAACGCCACGTGCGGGTTGAGCTGGTCGGCGAAGGCCTCGCGCCAGCTCGCCCGCAGGCCGAGCGCCGCGAGCGGCCCGTACGAGAGCCCGTGGTACGCGCCGCGAAACGCGAGCACGCCGGGGCGCCCCGTCGCCAGCCGCGCCGTCTTCTGCGCGACGCCGATGGCGTCCGCCCCCGACTGCCCGAGCAGCACGCGCGCGCCGGCGAAGGGCGCGAGCGACGCGAGCCGCTCGGTCAGCGCGAGCTTGGCCTCCGAGCCGTAGAGATCGCCGAGCGCGAGCCAGAGCGTTCCCGCCTGCCGCCGCAGCGCCGCGTCGATCGCGGGCGGGCGGTGGCCGAGCAGCAGCGCGCCGAAGCCCGCGGCGAGATCGACGTAGACGTTGCCGTCGACGTCGACCACGTTCGCGCCGCGCGCCGAGCCGTACACGATGGGGCGCGGGTCGACGCCGCCTGCGGCTGCCGCGCGCGACGCGCGACGCGCCCCGAACGCGGGGGACTCGACCTCGGCGAGCCGGTCGGCGAGCGCGCACGAGCGCGGGCCAGGGGGCGGCACGCGCACGTCGGGTAGCTCGTCGCCGCGCGCCTCGCGCACCGTGGGGGCCATCGAGCGGGGCCCGCGCGCTACGAGCAGACGCGGTTGCGGCCCGCGCGCTTCGCGTCGAAGAGGCGCTCGTCGGCGCGCTTGACCAGCTCGCTGGCCGTGCGCTCCCCCTCCTCGAGCATCGCGACGCCGATGCTCATCGTGACCGGGATGTCCTCGCCCTGGAACACGAAGCGGTGCGTCTCGATGCGCTCGCGCAGGCTCTCGGCGAGCGCGGCGGCGCCGGTGAGGCTCGTCTCGGGCAGCACGATGGAGAACTCCTCGCCGCCGTAGCGCGCGAACACCTCGTCGCGCCGGATGCGCTGCTGCACCACGTTCGCCAGCTCCTTCAGCACGAAGTCGCCGGCGAGGTGGCCGTGCAGGTCGTTGATCTTCTTGAAGTGGTCGATGTCGAACATCAGCAGGCACAGCTCGCGCGCGTGGCGCCGCGCGCGCACGATCTCGCGCTCGAGCGACTCGAAGAGGTAGCGCTTGTTGTGGATCTGCGTGAGACCATCGATGATGGTCATGCGGTAGATCTCTTCGTGGTACTGCGCCTCGACGTCGGCGCCGCCGAGGAACTTGAAGATGGTGGGGCCGACCTTCACGCGGTCGCCGTTGATGAGCAGCGCCTCGCGCACGATCTGCTCGTCGTTGACGTAGGTGCCGTTGGTCGAGCCGTCATCGACGACGACCCACGCCTCGCCCCGGCGCTCGAGGTGCGCGTGGCGGCGCGACACCGAGTCGCCGTCGAGCACGATCTGGTTGTCGGCGCCGCGACCGATGCGCGTGGGCTGCGTCTCGAGCACGAAGCGCTTGCCGAGGAGCGTGGGCTCCTTCGTGTAGATCACGACCAGGCAGTCGTCCTTCTTCAGGACGACCTCTCCCCCTACGGGCTGAACGACGGCCGTGACGCGCGTCTTCTCTTCGGCTTCGATCACGCCGGGCCTCAAACCCTCAGAACACTTCGTGAAATCAACTCAAAAGTGTACCGCTCGCACGAGCCGCGGGTCAAGGCGTGGTGCGCCGCGGTGGTCAAGAGGGTCACCTTCCCGCGCGCGGCTCGAGGGTGAAGGTGGCCGTGACGCCGACCGGCTCGCTGGAGGGGGCGCCCACCGCGTGGCGCTCGAGCGAGCGGGTGAAGCAGGCGACGATCGCCGCCGGCACGCCCTTGCCCGGCGCGAGCTCGAGCCCCTCGATGCGCCCGCGCGCCCGCACGAGGAACTGCGCCTCGACCCGCCCCGCCGCTCCCACGCCGCCGTGCTCGGACGCGCAGCGCGTCAGCTCACCCTTCGCGAGGTTCTGCAGCACGCGCTCGGCGCGCGGCACCTCGCCGCCGTCGAACTTCACGCCGGAGAGCGCGACCGTCGTCGGCCGCAGCGGCTCGGGAGGCGACGCAGCCGCCCCCGCGTCCGCAACGGGCGCGCCCACGTCGCCGTGCGCGGCGACCTCGTCGGGCCCGAGACAACGGACGTCACCGGTGTGTCCGTCGACCTCGCGGCCATACAGGCAGCGAAGCTCGATGGGGCCGCCGTCGGGCGCGGGGTCGTCGCCCGCGTCGGCGTGGGCGTCCGAGCTCGCGTCGTGGCCCGCGTCCTGGCCGGCCTCCGCTCCCGCGTCGCCGCCGTGGTGCCGTCGCTTGTGCCGCGCCTCCGCGTCGGGCGCGACCGCGAGCGCGGCGAGCAGCAGCGCGGCTCCCGTGCCCGCGAGCAGGACGGCGGCGGCGTGGCGCGGGCGCGGCACGCGATGGCTCCCTCTCGCGCCCCCGCCCCTCGCCCTCAGCGACCGAGCGCTTCGGCTCGGTTGACGATGCGCGGCGTGATGAAGATGACGAGCTCGCCGCGGGTGTCGGTCGCGCGGCGGCGCTGGAAGAGCAGCCCGAGCAGCGGGATGTCGCCGAAGAACGGCACCTGATCGACGCTGCGACCGGTGTTGCGCGTGAAGATGCCGCCGATGACCGCCGTGTGGCCGTCCATCACGAGCAGATCGGTCTCGGCCTCGCGCTTGAGGATGGTCGGGTCGCCACGCGGGCCGGTCTGGTTGAAGTCCGGCTCGTCGCGGTTGACCTTGACGTGCATCGAGACGCTCCCGTCGGCGGTCACGTGCGGCTTGACCTGGAGCTGCAGGCGCGCCTCCTGGAAGACGGTGTTGACGCCTGCGGCGCTGACCTGCGCGAACGGCAGCAGCGTGCCCTGGACGATGCGCGCGAGGTGGTTGTCGGTGGTGAGCACGCGCGGGCTCGACACGATGCGCACCATGCCCGACGTCTCGGCGGCCGAGAGGCGCAGCGCGAGGTGCACGTTGTTGTTGAGCGAGCCGAACTGGAAGCCGATGGCTCCGCCGGACCCGGTGCCGGCGGCGGCCGGGAGGTTGACCGCGTAGTTCGGCGTGTCGACCGTGCGCGAGAAGGGGGAGAGGCCGGCGGTCGGCGCGTTGCCGTCGGTGGCGCCGCCGGCGAGGGTCGCCGAGGAGGGGAACGCCAGGCCGGTCGGGTTGCCCGTGGCGGCGGACATCGTCGCGTCGCCGCCCCACTGGATGCCGACGTCGCGCAGGTAGCGGCTCGTCGCTTCGACGATGCGCGCCTCGATGAGCACCTGCGGCGTCTGCGTGTCGAGCGCGCGCACCAGCTCCTCGTACTGCGAGATGTTGCCGCCGACGTCCTTGACGATGATGACGTTGGTGCGCTCGTCGACGGTGGCCGAGCCACGCGGC
Organism: uncultured delta proteobacterium; assembly: GCA_903893335.1. Lineage (GTDB taxonomy): Bacteria > Myxococcota_A > Polyangia > Polyangiales > Polyangiaceae > CAITLX01. Next base: position 3,882 of record CAITLX010000964.1, read on the forward strand.
GAGAGCATGGGCTGCGCGCGCGCCACGACCTCGTTGGCCGTCGCGTACGACACGGGCACGAGGCGCGTCTCGAGCGGCGCGAGCTCGAGCTCCTGCTTGCGCCGCGCGATGGCCATCTCGCGCTCCTTCTCGAGGTCGGCGAGGGGCGCGACGCGGATGAGGTTGCCGCCGCGGACCATGCCGAGGCCCTTGGCCTGGAGCACGACCTCGAGCGCCTGATCCCAGGGCACGTTGCGCATGCGGATCGTGACCGACCCGGCGACGTTGTCCGCGGTGACGACGTTGACCTTGCCGACCTCCGAGAGCAGACGCAGCACGTTGTGCACGTCGGCGTCCTTGAGATCGAGATCGATGCGCCGCCCGGTGAACTTGCCGGCGGCCTGCGCGACGACGTTCGGCAGCAGGGCTCCTGCCTGCGCCGCGCCGCCGTGGGTCTCCTTCGGGGCCACCGCGAAGCTGTCGGCGCGCACCGAGGTCTCGACCTCGGGCATGTCGCCGACCGTCTCGTCGCGCGCCACGGTGCGCGAGCGCCGCGCCGCGCCGCCGTCGGGGCCGATGCCCGTCTCGCTCGACGCGAACTGCGACGGGCGGGCGAAGGCCCACACCAGCGCGTCGCCGTCGCGCGTGACGCGACCGACGACGTCGGAGCGGTGCTCGACCTCGACGATGATGCGCTCGCCGGTGCGGAAGGTCGCGACGTTCTTCACGGCGCCGCCGAGCGACGACACGTCGAGCGTGCGCTCGAGCTCGCGCGGAAGCCGCGCCCCGCGAAGCTCGAGCCGCGTCTTGGTCGGCGAGGGCGTCTGCGCCTCCCAGCCGACGGCGCCGGGCACCTCGAGGGTGACCGTCTCCCAGCCGCCCGCGCGGCGGAAGCGCACGTCGCGCAGCCCGCTCGGGTCGGAGCTCGCGCGCGGCAGCTTCTGATCGACGCGCGAGGTGAGCAGGTCGACGGCCTCCGTCTTCTCGGCGGGCGTGAGCACGACGTGCAGCACGTTGCCCTCGGGCCGGATGCGGTAGGCCGCCTGGTGCGCGAGGGTGATGGCCACACGCGTCGAGCGCTGCTCCCCCTCGCCAAAGGGCTGCGTGAGCACGCCGCCGACGACGCCCACACGGTCGGTGAGCGCCTCGGGCGCGCCTTGCACGTCGGCCCCGGCCAGATCGACGAGCAGGCGCTTGCCGCCGTCGACGACCCGCGCAGAGAACCTCGGCGCTCCGGTCGTGACGATGGTCACCTCGCTCGCGCCCGGATCGGCGCTCGCAGCGGCTCCCGCCGCCCCGACGCGCACGTCCCGCACGTGGTTCTGCTCTCCCTCGGCATGCGCAGCGCGCTCGCCCGCGCCCCCGAGCGCCAGCGCCCCGAGCGAAAACGCGACGGCCTTCCGCAGCAGTGTCGACCTCATCTTGCCGGCTCCATTCGCGCGGGGAGAGCTCGCGATCCGCGGCGCTTTCCCCGACTCGGCGCGAGCGTAGCCCGCGCAGATCGCCACGAACAAATTCGTGGTGAAGGTTTTCCGTCGCGAGCGCACGGCGTGTGCGGTTCGCAAATGCGAAATCCCCCGACGGGCGTGGGCCCGCCGAGGGTACTCGCTTCCGCCCCGTGCGGGCGCGGCGTCAGAGGGGTGACCCCGGGACGGTGTCGCCCTCGGGGCGCAGCGCGACGACGTGCGTGGCCGCCGCGACCTCGGGGTGGTTCGGATCGTCGCGCATCAGCACGATGTCGGCGTCGCGGATGCGATCGACCCGCCAGTACATCTCGTAGTCGGCGCCCGACTGCCCGCCGGCGTGCACGATCTCGGGGCGCCCCACGAACTGCCCCTTGGTCACGACCCACCCTCGCCCCTGCGGGTCGAGCAGCATCGCGCGCGGCGTGTCGGTGTGGGTCACGAGCGCGACGAGGCGAAGATCCTCGATCGAGTACTCGCGGAGCATGACGTTGACCTGCGTCCGCGAGGCGCTGCCGTCCTGCTGCTTCTTCATCTCGCGCAGGAACTTGCGAAACGGGTCGCGGCTCTTCTCGCTCTCGACGAAGTCGTCTTCCTTGAACGCGGCGCGGCGCGCCGACGCCGAGGCGCTGGCCGACGCGGCCGCCGAGGCCACGGGAGCCGCGGTGGGGCCGGGGGCGGCGGGCCCCGGGGCGCCCTGCGTGGCGGGCTTGCTCGAGCACGCGACGAACGCCGCGAGCAGCGGGGCTCCCGCGAGGATGACGACGTGGCGACGTGCGAAGCGGCTCATTTCTTTGCCCCCGCAGCGGCGGGCTTGGCGCCCGTACCGGTGTTCTGCGACGCGGCCAGCGTGTGGAACGCCGTGGCCAGACATGCGACGCGCAGCCGCACCTCGTCGCCGACGACCTTCGGGTCGGCGAGCGTGATGTTCTCCATGTTGATGATGCGGTCGAGCTGGCCGATGCCCCAGAAGAACTTGGCGATCTGGTGGAATTTGCCGGTCACCGAGAGGCGCATCGGCACCTTGGCGAAGAACTGCTGCTTGATCGAGTCCATCGGGGCCCAGCCGAGCAGCTCGACGCCCGAGACGTTGGCCACGCCCTGCACCGCCGAGAGGAACGACGGGTAGTCGGCCGTCTCGGGGAGGATCTTGTTGAGGTCGCGCTGCTTCTGCTGGCGCTCGGCGAGCTCGGCGAGGTCGCGCGTGTAGACGCGCTGGCTCTCCTTGGCCTGGTTCAGCTCCCCCTTGAGGTTCTCCTCCTGGCGGGTGGCCGAGGCGATGGCGCTCGAGACGTCGCCGAAGAAGACGACGAAGTACGCGACCGACACGAGGGCGCAGATGCCGACGCCGACGGCGATCTTGGTGGCCGTGTTGAGGCGGCCGAACGGGACGGAGGGGCGTGCCATGGCTCAGTACCTCGCCTTTGCGATGAGCTCGAACGCCTTGAGGTCGATCTTCGTGGTCGCGTCGGGCTGGTTGGCGCCGCTCAGCATTCGCACGTCCGAGAAGTAGCGCGAGAGCGTGAGGCGCCGCGACAGCTCGGCGACGTCGTCGGCGTCGCGCGCGAGCCCCTTGAGCTTCACGACGCGGTCGGTCTCCTCGTAGCTGAGCAGCCAGAGGCGCTCGGCGTCCCAGCCCTTCTGCGGCACCGCCTGCGGGTTGTCGCGCACGAGCTGGGCGACCTTCTCGTCGGACTCGTAGGTCGGCAGCTGCCCCTTGGTGAGCATGCGCGCGAGCTCGAGGAACACCGCCGTCGGGCCGGTGCGCGCGTCTTGCAGCTTGGAGATCGCCTCCTCGCGGGCGCGCAGCGCCTCGAGCTGGCCCTTGATCTCGGTGTGGTTGGCGACCGTCTTCTTGATCTGGTCGATCGAGTCCTGCAGCTCGCGGTTCTTCTGCTTCTGCGTGGCGAGCTCGCCGAGCTTCATGTTGTGAAACAAGAGCAGGCCCACGACCTCGACGACGACCACGGCCGCGACCGCGAGCAGCCATCCCTGGCCGCCCTCGCTGCGACTCTCGCGCTTCTGGGGGAGGAGGTTGACGCGAATCACGAGCGCTTCTCCCGGTCCTTGCGCAGCGAGAGGCCGAGCGCGACGGCGAGCTGCGCCGAGCGGGCCTGCACCAGCGCGGGGTCGACTTCCTTCGCCTCGATCGCGAGCTTCTCGGTCGGCCAGAAGACCTCGACCGGCACGCGCGCGCGGCGCTCGATGGCCTGCGAGAGCTGCGGGAGGTTGGCGCTGCCGCCGGTGACGAAGATGCGCGACATCTCCCCCTCGCCGCTGGTGGCCATGAAGAAGTCGAGCGAGCGCTGGATCTCGGCGGCGATCGAGTCGCACACGCCCTCGACCACCTGCTTGACCTGCGGGGCCATCGCCTCTTGTCCGCTCGTCTTGTAGGCGTCGGCCTGCTCGTAGGGCACACCGAGCTGCTTCTGGATCTCCTCGGTGATGAGGTTGCCGCCGCTCGCGATGTCGCGCGTGAAGGCCGAGACGCCGTGGGCGACGATGTTGAGCGTCGAGAGGCTCGCGCCGACGTTGATGAGCGCGACGGTCTGATCGACGGGCAGGCCGCGCCAGGCCTCGAAGACGTTCTGGATGGTGAACGCGTCGATGTCGACGACGACCGGCCGGAGCTTCGCGTCGCGGGCGAGCTGGGCGTAGTCGCTGATCTCGTCGCGCTTGGCGGCGACCAGGAGGAGATCCATCTGCGCGGCCTCGGGGCGGCGGCGGAGCACCTCGTAGTCGATCTGCACGTCCTTGATGTCGAACGGGATGTGCTGCTCGGCCTCCCACTGGATCTGCTCGTCGAGCTCCGCCGGCGTCATGGTCGGGACGCTGATCTTGCGGATGATGACCGACTGGCCCGACACGCTCATGGCGACGTCGCGCTGCTTGATCTTGTTGTCGTGGAAGATGCGCGTGAGGGCCTCGATGACGGCCCCCGAGTTCATCACGTGGCCATCGACGATCGTCTGCGCGGGCAGCGGCGCATAGCCGAGCCGCACGAGGCCGACGCCCTTCCGGCCCTCTTTTACCTGGCACACCTTGATCGAGCTCGACCCGATGTCGACCCCGACCAGGTTCTTTCCGTCGGCCATGTCGCGTCCTTGCCCCTCGAGACGTGAGAAGCGTGCGCCGCGAGCCTTTCGCGAGCGCAGAGCGGAGTGTCGCACCCACGCCGAGCAGAGGTCAAAAAAGTGCTTTGCGGTGGGTGGCGCCTGACGTAACCCTCCGCCCCTCGACGCCCTGGTCGAACCCCGCCGATGATCGCCCCGCGCCACCTCGTGCTCGCCCTGGTCCTCGCGCTCGGCGCGGGGCTCCCGGGGCGCGCCGCGCGCGCCGACGACGACGCGGCGGGCGAGCGGGTGCACGTCGTCGCCCGGGGCAACACGCTCGGCTCGGTCGCGCGCCGCTACCGCGTGAGCGTCGGCGCGCTGCGCGAGGCCAACGACCTCGCGCGCGGCGCGACGCTGCACCTCGGCCAGAGGCTCGTCATCCCGGCGCCCGGAGACGACGGCGACCGAGGCGGGCGCAACCGCTCGGAGCGCGAGGGGGGCATCGGCGCACGCCGCGAACGCGCGAGCGGGCGCGACGAGGGTCGCGATCACGGCGGCGGGCGCAACGACGGGCGCGACGACGGACGCGATCGTGGAGGCGGGCGGGACGACGCGCACGGCCAGTTCTCCCGCGTTCCGAAGCGCCCGGGCGTCGTGCGCCTGGTGCACGGCGCCGAGCACGTCGACGTCAAGGTGCGCGAGCGCAGCGGGCGGCTGCTGCCCCCGGCGGTGGCCGCGTTCCGGCGCGTCATGCGACACCCGTCGGGCGCCGAGCACGAGGTCGATCCGAGGCTCGTGACGCTCATGACGATGGTCAGCGACCATTTCGGCGGTCGCCCCATCGCCGTCGTCAGCGGCTTCCGCCCCTACTCGCCCACGCAGTTCACGGCGCACTCGAACCACAACGCGGGCCGCGCGCTCGACTTCGTGGTGCGCGGCGTGCCCAACGAGGTCGTGCGCGACTTCTGCAAGTCGTTCCGTAACGCCGGCGTGGGGTACTACCCCAACTCGTCGTTCATCCACCTCGACGTGCGCGCCAAGAGCGCGTTCTGGGTGGACCTCGCCGGCCCCGGCGAGCGCCCCCACTACACGCACCCCGACCACGGCACCGACGCCGACGAGGGGGCCGGCGAGGTCACCCCCGACCCCGGCGCCGCCGGCGGCGCAGGCGACGACGTGGGAGCCGACACGGCCCCCGAAAACCCCTCCGGCGGGTCATAAAACACCCTCTTTCGCCACTCGCCAAAGTCGCGACTTTCTTCGTGAAAGTTCGCAGATGGCAAGAAGCAGCGCCCTTCGCGCGTGAAGCCGGTGCGGCTGTGACCCCCCACCCCGAAGCGGGGCCCCGAGGTCAGGGTGAGGCAGCCGGCGGCGGGCTCCAGCGGAAGGCCCGCGGGGTCATGGGGCGGCCGAGGGCGTACAGCGCCGCCTGGTCGTAGCGCCCGAGCGGGGGGGTCGGCGTCCCCGCCCGGTGCACGAACGCCGCGGCGTGGCCGCCTCGGTCGAGCGCGACGGCGCGCAGGCAGCCGGCCGCCACCAGGGCGGCGGCGAGGGGCTCGTCGCCGTGGGCGGTGGCCGAGGCCACGATGGCGCGCCCTTCGGCGGTGACCCCGAGGGCGGCGCGACGGCGCAGGCCATGGTCGCGGGGCGGGGGCAGCGCGTGCGCGTCGTCCACGATCAACGGGAGCTCGATCGCGTCCCCCTCGACGGGAGCCGGCCCCGCTGCGGTGATCGCGAGGTCGCGGCCGGGAGCGGCGACGAGCCAGGCCTCGCCGCGCGACGCGACGAGCGCGCGCCCCGCGACGACGAGGCCCGTGGGGCGCGCCTCGCTCGCGGCGCCCAGCCCGAACGCGGCGACCACGCGGTGCGCGTCGTCGCCCGAGAGCTCGCCCGACCCATCGCGCGCGTCCCTCGTGGCCGCGCGCACGCTCCACCCGACGCGCCCCGGCTCGACCGAGAGCAGCTCGACCTGCGCCGCGTCGCCCGCCTCGGGCGTCGCGACGGCGCGGTAGAAGCCGGGCAGCCACGCCGGCGCAGGCTGCACGCCGACGTCGGGGGCCCAGCCCAGCTCGCCCGCCGGCCGCGGCTCGCGCAGCATCAAGTAGAAGAAGTCCTTCGGCGAGTACTCGAGGTACCGGTCGGGCTGGATCTCCATCTGCGGCGTCAGCAGCTTCGCGTCGTAGTCCTTCGCGCGCAGGTCGCGCACGCTCGCGAAGACGAACCCCGTGTGGTGCGGGTTCATGTCGAGGTGCATGCCGTAGGTGCAGCCGACCTGGAGCATCGCCTTGCCGAGCGTGGGCGCGCTGACCTCGTCGCCCCACACGTAATAGAGATGCCCCGGCTCGGTGACGCAGATGCCCGAGCGCTCGGTGAGCATGCTCGTGCCCGCGAGCTGCCAGCCCCACTGCGTGCGACCGCTCGGCGACAGCTTGCCGTCCTCGACGAGCGGCTCGAGGTTCTGGCGAAACGACACGACGTCGTCGGGCAGCGTGGGGGGCCCCCGCCACGTGCCGAGGCCGACGCGCGCGTCGCGCGTGACCACCACCGTCGCCGCGTCGGGCTTCGGAGGGAGCAGCACGCGGCGGTGCACCATCATCCCGTACTCGCCGTGCGTCGTCTTGAACGCACCGTTGAACGCGCCGACCACGCGGCCGAGCACGCGCGGGTCGCGCGGGATCTTGCCCGCGCCGCGCGCGCCGGTGAGCGACTTCGGGTCCTCGACGCCCCCCTCCATGTCGAGCTCGAGCTGGCGCACGTCGATGGCGACGACCAGCACCTTGGCGTACGGGCGCTGCGCGTCGGGGCGCACGGTGGTCTGGTAGAAATACGGGGGAGGCTCGGGCGTGCCGGGCGCGCGCGCGAGCTTGCGCAGGAAGGGGAGCGTGACGGGCTCCCAGCGCCCCTCGCCTCGCTCGGCGTCGCGGAAGATCGACGCGATGGGCGCGGGGGGCCAGAAGCCGCCGTCCTCGCCGGCCTTCGACGCGTCGAGCACCGGGGCGGCGGGCTCGGCTGCGTGGGCGACCTCGGCCGGCGGAGGGCCCGACGCGGCGAAGAGCGCGCGGCGCGCGCGATCGCGCAGATCGAACACCTCGGCCTCGAGCCACGCGATGGCGTCGGGCCCGATCTCGGCGCGCACGGTGTCGACCGCCCAGAGGATCGGGCGCTTGCGCAGCGTGGGGATGGGCACGACGCGCGCGCCGGTGGCGTCGACGTCGCCCGAGAGCTGACCCGAGGCGGGGTCGAGCGTGAGGCGGGAGGCGTCGAGCGCGAGCGCGAGCGCGCCGTCGGTCCACCGCAGCGCGACCTGGGAGGCGGGGCGATCGAGCGCGACGTCGGCGCGCGTGAGCCCCGCGGCGTTGCCCGTCTCCTGCCACGCCGTGACCGCCGCCATCGCGCCGTCGAGCCACGAGGCGTCCGCCGCAGGGGGGCGGCCGCGCACGTCGAGCACCGACGCGGCGTCGACCTTGCCCTCGCTCGCGGTCGCGTACGCGAAGAGCGCGCCGGACGCGACGAGCGAGCCCTCGTCGCCGAGCGGCGTGGACGAGAGGTTGCGCACCGAGCCGACGGAGATGGGGCGCCCCTCGAGCGTGAGCCGGACGCGCGCGCGGTAGACGTCGCGAGGAGCCCCGGGCGCGCTCGCCGCGAGGAACACGACGCCGCGGCCGAAGAGGGCCTCGCCGACCGCGCTGCCCGCGGGCTCCCACGCGACGTCGTCGGAGCGCACCACGCCCTCGGCCGCCGCTCCGAGCAGCGCGGCCAGCCCGGCGACGGTGCGCTCGGGGGGCGACGGGCGCGTGGCGCGGGCGGCGACGGCGAGGACCGCTCCGACCGCGAAGGCTCGCACGCGCAGCGGCATCGCCGCGCGAACGTAGCCGAAAACGCGCGGGCGGCGAAGCGCGCCCTCGCGGCTCAGCGCGGCGCGATGCCGAGCAGCACGCGCGCGCGCGCCGGATCGACCGCCTGGCGGCCGATCTGCCGCGCGTACGACGCCGCGCGATCGACGAGCGGGGCGCTGCCCTCGGCGAGCACGCCCTTCTCGACGAAGAGGTTGTCCTCGAGGCCGACGCGCGCGTGCCCGCCGAGCCGCAGCGCGAGCTCGGTCATCGGGCGCTGGTGCTTGCCGACGGCGGCAGCGCCCCACGAGGCGCCCTCGGGCACCTGCGAGACGAGGAAGCGCAGCACGTCCTCGCGCGCGCCGATGCCCCCCGGTACGCCCAGGACGAACTGGAAGTGCAGCGGCGGCGCCAGCAGGCCGCTCGCGGCGAGCGCGAGGGCCGCGTCCACGTGCCCGACCTCGTAGCACTCGAGCTCGGCGACGCTGCCGGCGGCGCGGATGCGGCGGGCCATCTCGCGCACGTCGCCGCGCGTGTTGACGAACACCTCGTCGCCGAAGTTGACGCTGCCGCAGTTGAGCGTCGCCATCTCGGGGTGGCAGGCTAGCGGCTGCGCGCGCTCGTCGAGCGTCATGCCCACCGCGCCGCCCGTCGACACCTGCACGATGACGTCGGTCTTCTCGTGGATGGCGCCGATGGCCTCGGCGAACAGGGCCATGGCCTGGCTCGGCCGCCCGTCGGCGTCGCGCACGTGCAGGTGCACGACGGCGGCGCCCGCGTCGCGGCAGCGCGCGGCCTCGTCGGCGATCTCGCGCGCGGAGAGCGGCAACCAGGGCGTCTGCGTGCGCGTGACCTCGGCGCCGACGATGGCCGCGGTGAGGATGACCTCGGGGGGCGTCTCGCGCGGCGGCGTGACGACGAAGCCCGGCGCGGACGGCACGAGGACGCGCCCCTCGGGGAGACCGGGCGCTCCGAGGGTGGCGCCGCTCTCGACGAGCGCCCCGCGCGCCGCGCCGCGCGGGCGGCGCTGCAGCCCCTCGGGCACCACGCAGGTGCCCGTCGCGCGGCACACGACGACGGGCGCGGTCAGCGGGTCGGCGGCCGAGGGTGCGACGCCGGGCGCGCGCAGGTTGGCGACGACCTTGCGCGCCTCGAACGCCATGCGCCGCGAGGTGCGGCCGATCGCGGTGATGACGCCGGTGACCTCGAGGTAGTCGCCCGCGAGCACCGGCGCGAGGAACTCGACGGCGTCGTACGCGCGAAAGAGCCCCTCGTCGCCGTCGAGCCGGATGAGCAGCTCGGTCGCGACGTCGCCGAACAGGCCGAGCACGCGCGCGCCGTCGACGAGCTCGCCCGCGTAGTGCGCCTCGTGGGCAGACACCCGCAAGCGCAAGGTCACCGCGAGGCCGACGCCAGACATGGTAAAGGCGAGCTTAGCATCGACCTCGCCCCCACGATGAGCCCCTCTTCTCCCGCCGCCGCGCCCGCGCGCTCCAACCTCCTGACGCGGTTCCTCACGGCCGTCGTCGCCACGCCCCTGCTGCTCGGGCTGCTCTTCGCCGGCCCCGCCGACGGCTGGTACGCGCTGCTCTTCGGCGCCACCGCCATCGGCGCGCACGAGCTGTTCGCCATGACCCACCCGGCCGACCGCGTCGCCCGCGCGCTCGGCGTGCTCGTCACGCTCGCCACCTCGGCCACGCTCTACCTGGCCGGCGGCGACGCGCGCGCGCTGCTCGGGCTCGTCGTCGCGCTGCCGATCGTCGCCCTCCTCGTCGCGCTCGCGCGCCTCGGCGACGTGCCCTCGGCCGCGCTGCGCCTCGCGGCGTTCGCGTTCGGCCCGCTGTGGCTCTCGCTGCTGACGCTGCTGGCCATCGTGCGGCGCGACGGCGGCGCGCGCGGCGCGCGCTGGGTGCTGCTCGCGATGTTCTTCGCCTGGGGCGCGGACACCACGGCGTATTTCGCGGGGCGCTTCCTCGGCCGCCACAAGCTCTACGAGGCGGTCAGCCCGAAGAAGACGGTCGAGGGCTTCGTGGGCGCGCTCGCGGGCGCCGTGC
>CAITLX010000965.1 GCA_903893335.1 uncultured delta proteobacterium
CATCGCGGGGGCCCCCGTGCCGCCGCGGCTGCCCGCGGTCGGCGTGCAGGCCCCCGTGGCGGGCTCGGGAGCCGAGCGCGTCGCCGCCGCGGTCGCCGCGGTCGCGAGCGCCGAGCGCGCGCTGCTCGCCGACGTCGCCGCTCGCGAGGCGCCCCCGGCCATCGCGGCCCACCCGCTGTTCTCGTCGCTCGAGCGCTCGGCGCTGCGCGCGCTCGTGCCCCTGTTCGACGTCACCGCGTTCGACGCGGGCCAGGTCGTCATCGAGCAGGGCGCGCCCGGGGCCGAGGCCTACGTCGTGGTGCGCGGCGATCTCGAGGTGCGGCGCACGGCGCCCGGGGCCGACCCCCTCGTGCTCGCCGAGCTGCGCGCCGGCGCGCTGTTCGGGGAGATGGCCCTGCTCTCGCGCGCGCCCCGCGCGGCGAGCGTCGTGGCCCGCGCGCCCAGCCTCGTGCTCGTGGCGACCAAGCAGCAGCTCGACCACGTCGCCGAGTCCGAGCCCTCGGTCGCCGACGTGCTCGCCGCCTATTGTCGGCGGCGCATGGTGCACAACCTCGTGCGCACGAGCGCGATCTTCGGCGCGATCGAGTCGGTCGACCGCAAGACGCTGGTCGAGCGCTTCGAGACGCGCGTCTTCGAGCCGGGCGACAAGCTCATCGAGCAGGGCGAGGCCGCGCGCGGACTGCACCTGGTCGCGTCCGGCGAGGTCAGCGTCGTGCGCCGCGAGGGGGACGACGCGCTCGTGCTCGCGCGGCTCGGCGCGGGCGAGGTGGTCGGCGAGGTGTCGCTCGTGCTGCGCCGCCCGGCGACCGCCGACGTCGTCGCGGCGCACCCCACCGTGACCCTGCACCTCTCGGGCGAGCGATTCCTCGGGGTCGTGCGCGAGCACCCCACGCTGCTCGCGAAGCTCTACGAGCTCGCCGTCGCGCGCGACGACGAGACGCGCTCGGTCGTCGCCCAGGAGGCGGTCAGCGCCGACGACTTCGTGCTCGTCTGACGCCCGCCAGAGGGCGACTAGGGCAGCGCGCGAGAGAGCGGTCGCGCGCGCGCGCCGTCGGCCTGGTGGCGCTCGGCGAGCGCCTGCACCCGACGCACCAGCTCGGCCAGCTCGGCGCGCCCCACGGGGGCGCCCGGTGTCGCGTCGCCGCAGTGGAACGTGCGGCACCCGAGCGGGCGGTCGGCGTAGACCGCGCAGCGCCCGTCGCGGTCGAGCAGCGAGCAGGTGCGCTCGTCGCGCGCCGACGGCGCCAGCGCGAGCGCGCGGCGCCTGGGCGAGAGCGGGCCTCCGCGGCGCGCGAGCGCGCGGCGCAGCGCGAGCAGCTCGATCGAGGTGACGTAGGGCTCGCGCCCCGTGACGCCGAAGCGGCAGCAAGCGGTGGAGGCGGGGCACGACCAGCCGGCGAACCTCGCGTCGGCGTCGCGGTACAGCTCCGCCAGCGCGCGCAGCAGCGCGTCATCGTCGGGGGAGGGCGTACCGGTCGCGGCCATCTCCGGCCTCTTGCACGAGCGCGGGTCACGGTCCACCATGCGCGCCCCCCGTGCAGCCCAGCCCAGCCCGCGAGTCCGCGCGTCCGAGCAGCGCCGCCGAGCGCCGCGCGCGTCGAGAGGTCGGCACCTTCACCGAGCGCGAGCGTCGCCAGGCGCGTCGGCTCTTCATCGTGCTGCTCGTCGTCGCGGTCTTCTCGGTCGTCGAGTTCGCGGGCGCCGTCCTCGCGGGCAGCGACGTGCTCCAGGCCGACGCCATCCACCTCACGATGGACGTCGCCGCCCTCGGCACCGCGCTGATGGCGATGCGCGTCGCGGTGCGACGCCCCACGCTGCGGTTCACCTTCGGGCTGCGTCGAGCCGAGCCGGTGGCGGCGGTCATCAACGCGATGCTCGTGCTCATCGCCACCGCGCTCATCGTGCGCGAGGGCATCGCCGATCTCGCCGGCCACGAGGTGCCGCGACCGGACGTGATGCTCGTCGTCGCGATCCTCGCGCTCGTCGTCAACGGCGTGAGCGCCTGGCTCATCCACGGGGCGATCGAGCAGGCGCACGAGCTTGGAGAGCACGCGACCGAGCACGCGCACCACGCCCACCACGAGCACCACGCCCACCACGAGCACCACGAGCACCACGCCCACCACGAGCACGACGAGCCCCACGCGCACGAGGGGCACGACGCGCACGCGCACGCGCGCAAGCATGGCCATGCGCTCAACCTGCGCGGCGCGCTGCTGCACCTCATGGGCGACGCGCTCGGCGCGCTCGCGGCGCTGGTCGCCGCGGTGCTCATCCGCATGGGGTTCTCGTCCAAGGTCGACCCCATCGCCAGCTTCGTCGTCGCGGCCATCCTGTTCGTCGGCGCGCTGCGCCTGCTGCGCGACGGCCTGACCGTGCTGCTCGAGGCCGCGCCCGAGCACCTGCCGGTCGATCGCGTGCGCGCCGTCGTCGCGGGCACGGCGGGCGTGGCCGAGTTGCACGACCTGCACGTGTGGTCGCTCGGCGCGGGCCACGACGCGATCACCGCCCACGTGCGCAGCACCGGTGCCGACGCGACCGTCGGCGCGCGCGTCGAGCGCGCGATCCGCAGCGCCTTTCACGTCGAGTACGTGACCGTGCAGGTCGAGGTCGGCGACCAGGACTGCGACGCCCCCTGAGACCGCGCGGCGCGCTCGACCGCGAGCGCCGCGAGCCCCTCAGCGCGAGGCGCGCCCCGCGAGCGCGAGCGCCTCGCGCATGCGCGCGAGGTAGGAGCGGGCGACGTGCGATGGGTCGAGGCCGAGCGCCTTGGCGAGCTCCTGCACGAAGCCGCGCGTGTAGACCACGGCCGGCAAGGTCGCGAACGCCTCTTCTTCGAGCGCGCGCAGGTGCGACAGGGCGATCTTCGTGCGCGCGGCGACGTCGGCCAGCTCGATGCCGCGCGCCTCGCGGACCTTGCGCAGCAAGGCGCCGGTGAAGTGCGTGTCGGGCCCGATCTCGCGCAGCAGCTCCGCCTCGAGCATCGCGCGCTCGGCGCCGACCGCGCCGCCCTCGCCGATGGGCGTCGGCGGGGGAGCGGGCTCGGGCTCGGGGAACGTGCTGTGGTCGTAGGCGCGGCGCCTCGCCGGGTCGAGCAGCGTGTCGTGCGCCTCGTCGAGCAGCCGCTGCTCGCTCGCGAGCGCGTCGCCGTAGAGCAGCGAGGTGAGCGGGAGGCTGCCGGCCGCGTACACCTCGCGCTGACGCTTGTAGGCGCGGCGCACCTCCTCGTCCGACGCCCCGCGCGGCACGACGAGCGTCTCGTACAGCGTGAGGGGAGCGGCCGTCGGGCGCGAGCGAGGCGCGGGCTCGGCGGCGCGCCCGTCGCGCGAGGTCACCAGCGCGAGCACGCGCCGCGCGATGCGCTCGACGTTGCGCGCGCTCTTGGACGTGGGGCTGTCGATGAGCAGCGGTCGCCGCCGACGCACCGTGAGCCACACCGCGTCGTCGTGCTCGACGTGCCCGAGGTAGTCGAGGTCGATGCCGAGGCACCGGTCGGCGAGCATGCGCATCGAGCCGCCGAGGTCGAGGTCGGCGCGCAGGCGCGTCTGGCTCACGACCAGCTGCGGCTGGAGCTGGGCGAGCTCGGCGCGCGCGAGGTTGGCGACCCCGACGTCGAAGCGCGCGATGGCTTCGATGATCTCGAGCGGCGTCGGCAGCGCCCCGAGGTGCTGCGTGGCGCGGTCGACGAGCCGCAGCCGGAAGCGCTCCTTGACGAGCGAGCGTCGCAGCCGGCGCACGTACAGCGCGCGGAGGAACCGGTAGGTCGCCTCGATCGCCGGCGGCTCGGGCACCGTGACGCACACGCCGACGTCGGCGCCGAGGAAGAGGTCGAGCGCGGCGTTCGACGCTCCGGCGCCCAGATCGACGATGACGTAGTCGGCCTGCAGCCGCTCGAGGCGCAGCGCCCAGCGGTGCGGGCGCGAGGGGCGCAAGAGCGCGCTCGCCGCCGGGTCGAACGCCGAGGGCACGAGCCGCAGGCCCTGCACGGGGGTCGCGACCGGCTCGCAGGGCTCGTCGTCGCTCGTCGGCGCCGAGGGGGCCACGTCGAGCCCGAGCATCGCGTGCACGCCGGCCCCCGACGGGTCGGCGTCGGCGATGACCACGTCGCGCCCGATCTGCGCGAGGTACACGCCGAGGTTGGTCGTGAGCAGGCTCTTGCCCACGCCTCCGCGGCCGCCGCCGATGCAGATGACGCGCGGCGCGGCTCGCGGAGCCTCCGCCGTCCGGGGGGTGTCGTCGCCGTCCATGCCGCTCGGGCGAGACTAGCCCGAAGGAGGCAGGTGCGCGCGCCGGAGCAGGCCGAAGACGCGGGCGCCCAGCTCGGGGGCGCGAAACGGTCGCGTGAGCCAGTCGGTGGGGCCGGGGCACGAGCGGGCGATCTCGTGCGACGCGCCGTCGGGGGCGATGAGCAGCATGGGGGCGCAGGCGAGCCCGCGCGCGTGCTGGAGCGCGGAGAGCAGCGCGGGCCCCGCGGCGCCGCGCATCGACCAGCTGGCGATGACCAGATCGAACGTCGTGCGGCCCGCGAGCAGCGTCGCGGCCTCGACCGTGGCCGCCGCCTCGGCGACGAGGCCGACGGCGAGGAGCATGGTCGCCAGCGTGTCGCGGCAGGCGTCGTCGTCCTCGATGACGAGCACGCGCGCGCCGAAGCAGGGGTGGCGGGAGGTGGGGGGCTCGCTCGGGCGGGCGCTGCGCACCGGCTCGAGCGTCGAGGCGAACGACCCGATGCGCTCCCAGTCGCGCTCGGTGAACGAGAGCCGCAGCGCGTCGCCGACCCGGACGGTGCGGGCGGCGCACGCCGTGCGGCTCCCGCAGGCGCAGTAGACGCCGACGAGCACCCACTCGCCCTCGTGGAGCGTCTCGCCCGGCGGCGCCTCGAGCGTCCGCGGGGAGCCGCCCATCGCCTCGCCGAGGGCCTCGGCGCCGACGAAATGGAGGGACATCGTCCGCACGACCGGAAGCTACCCCGCCGCGAACCCCGGGGCCAGCGGACGGCAGAGGCGGCTGCGGGTTTCGCATCGGCGACTTCTTGCTAAGCTCGCGCCGCCATGTACCCCGGTCGCTTCGCCCCGCTGCTCCTCGCGCTCGTGGCCTCCGCGCAGTCGACGTGCCGCGGCTCGTCCAACCCGTCGAGCCAGCCCGCCCCCGGCGTCGTCGCCTCCGACGTCGAGCTCCCCGGCGTCGACACCGGCTCGCTGACGCCGCGCGAGCGGCGCGAGTGGTCCACCTACGTGTCCGAGCTGCTCGCGCCGTGCCCCAACGAGGCCACGAGCATCGCCCAGTGCGTGCGCGAGGCGCGCAAGTGCCCCAGCTGCCTGCCGGCCGCCAAGCTCCTGCTCAAGCAGGTGCGCGACGGGCGCGCGCGCAGCCAGGCCGAGGAGGCGTTCTACGGGCGCTTCGCGGCCGACCACGTCAAGACCATCGACGCGAGCGACACGCCGTCCAAGGGGCCCGCCAACGCGCCGGTCACGATCGTCGAGTGGGCCGACTTCGAGTGTCCGCACTGCGGCCGCGCCGCGCCGCTGCTCGACAAGCTCCCCGACGAGTTCCCGGGGCAGGTCCGCATCCTGTTCAAGTTCTACCCGCTCGGCGCCCACCTGCACGGCGAGGCCGCGGCGCGCGCCGCCGCCGCCGCCATCCCCCAGGGGAAATTCTGGGAGATGCACCACACGATCTTCGAGCACCAGGACGCCCTCGAGCCGCGCGACCTCGAGAAGTACGCGAAGGAGATCGGCCTCGACGTGCCCAAGTGGAAGGCCGCGCTCGACTCCGAGGCCGTCGCCGACCGCGTCTCGCGCGACCGCAAGCAGGGCGACGCGCTCGGCATCACGGGCACGCCGACCATGTTCATCAACGGCCGCGAGTACGATCTGCACGCGTTCCACATGGGCGATGACCTGCACGAGTGGATCGACCTCGAGATCGCGCTCGCGGGCGGGGCGTCGGCGCCGGCCGCCGCGTCGGCCGCGCCGCCTGCCGCCCCGCCGGCCTCGGCGAAGAAATGAAGGGCAACGCCGATCCGTGCGGGTGCTTCCCGACCGGCAAGCACTACCCCGGCATCGCGCACCTGGTGCGGGTGCAGGCCACCGGCATCGTGAGCGGGCTCGACGCCGACGCGCCGTGGGAGGACCTGCCCATCGCGCTGCTCGACGTCGAGACGACGGGGCGCGACGCGGCGACCGAGCGCATCGTCGAGCTCGGCATCGTCGTCGGCCGGCGCGGCGAGGTGCTCGCGCGCCACACCTGGCTGGTCAACCCCGAGCGCCCCATCCCCGACGAGGCGAAGGCCGTGCACGGCATCTCCGACGAGATGGTGCAGGACAAGCCGCTCTTCGCCGCCATCGTGCCCGAGCTGTTCGCGGTGCTCTCCGAGGTCGTGCCGGCCGCGTACAACGCGTCGTTCGACAAGGGCTTCGTGCTCGGCGAGCTCGAGCGCGCGGGGGTCGATTTCGACGCCCTGCCGCCGCCGCTCGCGCGATCGGTCGAGTGGGTCGACCCGCTCGTCTGGGCGCGCGAGCTGCAGAAGTACGAGAAGGGCAAGACGCTGTCGGACGTGACCGCGCGGCTCGGCATCTCCATCGAGAGCGCGCACCGCGCGTCCGACGACGCCGAGGCGGCGCTGCGCGTGCTCTGGGCGTTCGCCTCCGACGTGCGCCTGCCCAAGACGTACGCCGCGCTGCTCGCCGAGCAGAAGCGACTCTCGCGCCAGCAGGACGAGGAGCGCTCGCGCTGGCAGAGCCGTAAGGGCCCCAAGTGACCCGCCCGGCGCGCGCCGCTCAGCGGTGAGCGTCGGCGCCGGCGTCGCGCAGCGCGAGGGCCGCGCGCCGCCCCTCGCCGACGACGCGATCGCGCAGGTCGGCGCCCGTCTTCTGCACGTCCTCGGCGGCCTCGTGGGCCGGCGGGGTCGAGAAGATGGCGACGACGTGCTGCCAGGGGGTGCGGCGGCCGACGGGCAGGGCGAAGAACGCGTAGCCGGCGAGCGCCAGGACGACGAGGTTGACGAGGCGTCGCACGAGGTTGCCGAGCACGGAGGTTGCGAGCGAGCCTAGCCCTCTGCGCCGATCGCCGCCAATCCCGCGACAGGCGGGCGTCCTCGGCTAGAATGCGCGCCGCTCATGATTCCCCGCTACACCCCCGCCGCTTTCTCGGAGCTCTGGTCGAACGCCACCCGCTATGCGACGTGGCTCGAGGTCGAGCTCGCCGCCTGCGACGCGATGGAGGTCGAGGGCCTCGTGCCGCGCGGCACCGCCGCCTCGCTGCGCGACAAGCGCCTGGTGCTCGACCCCGATCGCATCGACGAGATCGAGCGGGTCACGCGCCACGACGTCATCGCGTTCCTCACCCACGTCGAGGAGCTCGCGGGCGCCGACGCGAGGTGGCTGCACCGCGGCATGACCTCGAGCGACGTGCTCGACACGAGCCTCGCGCTGCTGCTCGTGCGGGCGACCGACGAGCTGCAGGCGCGGCTCGACGTGCTCGTCGAGGCGCTCGTGCGCCGCGCGCGCGAGCACGCGAGGACGCCCATGATCGGGCGCTCGCACGGCATCCACGCCGAGCCGGTCACCTTCGGCGTCGTGCTCGCCGGCCACCTCGCCGAGATGAAGCGCGCCCAGGTGCGCCTGCGCGCGGCGCGCCGCGAGATCGCCGTGGGCAAGGTCGCGGGCGCGGTCGGGACGTACGCGCACCTCTCGCCCGCGCTCGAGGAGCGCGCGCTCGCGGCGCTCGGCCTGCGCGCCGAGACGGTGTCGACCCAGATCGTGGCGCGCGATCGGCACGCGGCCTACTTCGCGACGCTCGCGGTCGTCGCCGCCGGCATCGAGCGGCTCGCGACCAACGTGCGGCACTGGCAGCGCACCGAGGTCGGCGAGGCCGAGGAGCGCTTCTCGGTCGGCCAGAAGGGCTCGAGCGCGATGCCCCACAAGCGCAACCCCATCCTCAGCGAGAACCTGTGCGGGCTCGCCCGGCTGGTGCGCGCCTACGCGCTGCCCGCGCTCGAGGACGTGGCGCTGTGGCACGAGCGCGACATCTCGCACTCGTCGGTCGAGCGCGCGATCGCGCCCGACGCGACGACGACCCTCGCGTTCATGCTCGAGCGCGCGCGCAGCCTCGTCGACGGCCTCGTCGTCTACGACGCCCGCATGCAGCACAACCTCGAGCGCGCCGGTGGCCTCTACTTCAGCGAGGCGGTGCTGCTCGCGCTCGTCGAGAAGGGCATGGGGCGTCAGGAGGCGTACGTGCTCGTGCAGCGCAACGCCATGAAGGCGTTCCACGGCGAGGGGAGCTTCCAGGACAACCTGGCGGCCGACCCCGACGTCGCGAGCCGCGTCGATCGCGCCGAGCTTGGTCGCCTCTTCGACCTGGGGCACGCGCTCCGGTACGCCGAGGAGATCGTCGAGCGGGCGATCGCCGAGGACGCGGGCTGACGAGGCGCGCCGCCCGTGCGCCTGCGCATCCGCTACTCGCGGGCGGCCGATCTCGTCGCCGACCACGACGCGCAGTTCACGCGGCGCGGGGTGCTCGTGCGCGTCGCGCCCCCCGAGGGGCTCGCGCTGTACGCGTCGGTCGCGCTCGAGATCGTGACGCCCGAGGGGGCGCTGCTCTCGACCGACGCGCAGGTGGTGCAGGTCGCGCCCGGCGTCGGCGTCGCGGTCACCTTCGACCCGGCGAGCGTCGCGGGGCTCGGTGAGGCCATCGCCGCCGCGCGCGAGGCGGCGCCGGGCGAGGGGGCGCCGCCCGAGCACGCCGTCGACCCGCCACCGTGGGTCGCGCCCGAGCCCGAGGTCGCGGCGTCCGAGCCGCCCGGCGAGCCCGCGTCGGGCGACGAGGCATCGCAGCCCGCGGGCGCGGGGGGCGCGCGGCGGGCGGCGCCCAAGCCGGGCGGCAACGATCGCATCCACCTCGCGCTGCACGGCAACCGCGACGACCGCGCCTCGATCTTGCGCGACCTCAACAAGCAGCTTCACGCGTACGTGCTGCGCAACCCCGGCTTGCAGATGGATGAGGTGCTCGCCATCGCGAAGATGACGACGATCCACCCCGAGGTGTACGCCGAGATCGCCGGCCGCAAGGACTGGCTGGCGCGCCCCGGCGTCGCCATCGCGCTCGTGCGCAACGCGAAGTACTCGGCCAACGAGGCGGTGAAGCTGCTCGGCTACGTCTCGGCGCACGACCTCAGGCAGCTCGCGAAGGACCCGCACGCCCGACCGATGGTGCAAGCTGCGGCGCGTCGTCGGCTGCTCGGCTGAGCGCGCGCCCCTGCCACGCCGCGCGCGCGATGAGCCAGAGGATGGTGGCGACGTGCCACGCGCGCAGCCCGCTGCGCTCGTCGCGGTAGACGGGCCGCACGGGGACGTCGACCACGCGGCAGCGCGCGCGCGCGAGCTGGCCGAGCAGATCGTTGGGGTAGCCGTAGCGCGGCCAGAGCGCGTCGAGGTCGAGGCGGCTGGCGGCGCGCGCCGAGAGGGCGGTGTAGCCGCACTGGCTGTCCGAGAGCGAGGAGAAGCCCGTCGCGCGGGCGGTGAGCCACGACAGGGCGCGCCCCACGACCCGGCGCAGCAGCGGCATCTCGCGGCGCGCGGGGTGGCCGAGCCGGTCGCCCTTCGCGTAGTCGGCCGCGCCGAGCAGCACCGGCGCGAGCAGCGCGGGGAGGTCGTCGGGGTGCATCTGCGCGTCGCCGGCCATCACGGCGAGCACGTCGGCGCCGAGCGCGAGCGCCTCGCGGTAGCCCGTCGCGATCGCGGCGCCGACCCCGCGGTTGACCGCGTGGCGCACGACGCGCACGCGCGGGTCGCCGACCGCGAGCGCGGCGGCCGAGGTGGCGTCGCGGCTCGCGTCGTCGACGACGACGATGGCGTCGACGAACGCGGGCATGGCGGAGAGCGTGCGCGCCACGAGCCGCTCCTCGTCGCGCGCGGGGACGATCACCGCGACGCGCGCTCGGCCGATCACCCTCGTTGCCGTAGGCTCCGCGCGACGCGGGCGCAAGGGGTTGCGGTCGGCCGCGCCGCGGGCGTACACACGCGCCCAGGATCATGACGCGCCGCGGAGCCCTGCTGCTCGCGCTCGTCGCGACGCTCCTCGTCGCGGGCGCCCTGGCGCTGCGCCGCGCGCACGCGCGCTTCCCCGACGAGCGCACGCCCGAGGGGGCGTGGGCGCGCGTCGTGCTCTTCGTCGGCGAGGGGCGCGTGCGCGACGCGTTCCCCTTCCTCGAGGAGCGCGCGCGCTGGGCCAGCTACTCCATCCGCGACTACCGAGCGGCGGCCGCTGCGCGCGTCGCGTCGAGCTGGCCCGAGCCCGAGCGCGCGCGCTGGCTCGCCGAGCACGCGGTCGAGGCAGGCGCGGCCGACGGGGCGGACGTGTTCGCGCACCTCGCCGACGCGCGCGGGTGGACGACGCGCCTGCGCCGCGACCTCTCGGGGGTCGCGAAGGTCGAGGTCGTCGGCGAGCGCGCCACGATCGAGACCGCGCGCGGCACGCGCTGGGCGCTGCGGCGCCGCGACAACGGCGTCTGGGGGCTCTCGGCCTTCACCCCCGACCTCGTGGCCGAGGCCGAGAAGGCGGCGCGCGACGCGGAGGTCATCGCGGGGGCAGCCGACGACTACGCGCGCGCGGACGGCGGGCGGTGAGCGTGACGCTCGAGCGCATCGGTCCGCTGGCGCTCGAGGTCTCGGGGCCCGAGGGCGCGCCGCTCGTCGTCTGCCTCCACGGCTTCCCCGACGTGCCGGCGACGTGGCGCGGGCTGCGCGAGGCGCTCGTCGGCGCGGGGCTGCGCGTCGCGACGCCCTGGCTGCGGGGCTACGCGCCGTCGTCGCTCGAGGGGCCGTTCGATCTCGACACGGCGGCGCGCGACGTCGTGCGCGTGGTCGACGCGCTCTCGCCCGGCCGGCCCGCGGCCCTGGTCGGTCACGACTGGGGCGCAGCCTGCACCGTCGTGGCCGCGGCGCGCGCGCCCTGGGCGTTCTCGGCCGCCGTGACGCTCGCGCTGCCGCACCCGCTCGCGTTCGTGCACAACCTCGCCTCGCACCCGATGCAGCTGCGAAGGAGCGCCTACATGGCCCTCTTCCAGCTCCCCTCGTGGCCCGAGCGCGCGCTCGTCGCGCGCGACGGCGCGCTCGTGCGGCGGCTCTGGCGCGCCTGGTCGCCGGGCTTCGAGCCGCCGCGCGAGCACCTCGACGAGGTCGTGCGCTGCCTGCGCGCGAGCCTGCCGGGCCCGCTCGGCTGGTACCGCGCGCTGCCCGGTCAGCTGCTGGCCCCGGGCCCGGCGCGGGTCGAGACGCCCACGCTGGCGCTGCACGGGGCCCGCGACGGCTGCGTGCACCCCGCGCTCGCGCGCGGGCAGAGCGCGTGGTTCGCGGGGCCGTTCGAGCAGGAGGTCGTGCCGGCGGCCGGGCACTTCCTGCACCTCGAGCAGCCGGCGCTCGTGCACGCGCGCGTGCTCGCGTGGCTCGGCGAGCACCCGGCGCCCGCGGGCTCGGCTCAGCGCGCGGCGGGCACCGCAGCGGGGGGCTGATCGCGGCGCATCAAAGAGACGAGCGACGCCGCCGCGAGCAGCAGGCCGACGGTGGCCACGACGAGGCCGACGACGAGGCGCGGAGACGGGCTCGTCGCGCTCGGCGGGCGCGCCGAGGGCGCGGGCGGCGGCGACGACGCCACCGGGTGCCCCGACGCCGGCGCGTCGACCCACGTCGGCGCGACCTCGACTCGGTCGGCCTGGGTCGGCGGGGAGATGAGCGGGAGGGTGTTGCGCGCGAGCGCGCCAGCGGGCGCCGCTGCCGCCGCGACGCGCGCCACCTGCACGGTGACGTTGTCGTGCGCGCCGCGCGTGTAGGCGAGGCGCACCAGCTCGTCGCAGGCCTGCGCGGGCGTCGGCGCGGCGAGCACGACGGCGAGCAGCTCCTCGGGGCGGGCGAGGTCGCACAGCCCGTCGCTCGCGAGCACGAGCACGTCGCCGCCGTACACGACGAGCGGCTCGGCGCGCAGCTCGACCTGCGTGTCGGGGCGCAGGCCGAGCGCGCGGGTGATCTTGTTCGCGTCGGGGTGGCCGTACGCGGCCTCGGGCGCCATCTGCCCGGCGTCGATCCAGGCCTGCACCAGCGAGTGATCGCGCGTCAGCGGCCACACCTGCCCGCCGCGCACGAGGTAGGCGCGGCTGTCGCCGACGTGCGCGACCTCCACGCCGCCGCCGTGCACGAGCGCGGCGACGCACGTCGCCCCCGGGCGTCCGGCGCGCTCGGCTGGGCCGCCGAGCTCCCAGACGAGCCGCCCCGCGTGCTCGATGGCGCTGCGCAGCGTGGGCCCCGGCGGGGCGTCGGCCGCTGCCGCGCCGATGACCCGGCCGATCGCCTCGACGGCGAGCTGGCTCGCCGCCGCGCCCCCCTCGTGGCCCCCCATGCCGTCGCACACGACCAGCAGGTGCCCGAGGGGCGTGTCGATCGACGCGCAGGAGTCCTCGTTGACCTGCTTGTCGGGGTGCAGCCCGGGCTCGGACCGCTGGGCGAGCTCGAGCCCCGGCCGCGCGTGCGGTTCCATCGCGCTCCGCGCTTACTCGAGGCGGACGCCGAACTCGACCGGCCCGACCCGCAGCGACGAGCCGGCGGGCACGGGCGTCCAGGCGCCGGGCGCGAGGCGCGCGCCGCCGAGCCAGGTGCCGTTGTTCGAGTTCTCGTCACGGACCCAGAGCTGACCGCCCTCGAGCTTGAGCGTCGCGTGCAGCCCCGAGGTGCGCGCCTCGCCGAGCACGATCTGGCACTGCGACGGGTCGCGGCCGATGCGCGTCTCGATGCCCGCGCCCACGGCGTAGGTGCCCGCGGCGCCCGTCAGCACGGCGCGCGACGCGGGGGCGCCGTACGGGTTGGGGGGCGGGACGGGCATCGCGGGCTGGCCGCCGGTCAGCCCGTACTGCGGCGGCTGCCCGCCGTAGAGGAAGTCGGACTGCGCCGGAGGAGGCGCGGCGGGAGCGGGCGGAGGAGCGTACGCAGGCGGCGGCGCATAGGCCGGAGGCGGCGCGTAGGCCTGGGGCGTGGCGACGATGGGCTGAAGCCCCGCGACGACCGGCGAGGGAGCGGCGCCACCGCCGCGACGCTTGCCGCCCTTGCCGCTGCCGCGCAGCGCGATGAC